>JAYVFX010000476.1:0-7174 GCA_043772795.1 Deltaproteobacteria bacterium | reverse complement strand
CTTGGCTTAATATTCGCAGTGGGGGTTCGCCATACGAGTCACGGTAGCATGAGAGTAAATTTCTGCACGTTTTCATAGTGTCTGTACAATTTCCGGTGGGCGCCAGGTGGCGCGGATCTCCACGCTTTAGTGGCGTCTAAGGCGCTCCACGTCAGAAATATAGCATACCCAGTACTCCGAATTAGCACTTAGCGCTATCTTCAGGGACTTGCTGAGAAGGGGGAATTTATGAAATTCGGCGTACTCTACGCATTTCGCAATCCACCACAGTGGCAGAAACCGTATCCAGACTTTTACTGCGCTCAGTTCGATCAGATGCAAGCAGTCGAACAGTTAGGTTACGATGTCGTCTGGGTCACTGAGCATCACTTCATTGAGGACGGCTATCTACCCTCGTTGTTACCTGTTGCTGCAGTGATTGCCGATCGCACGAAGCGTGTACAGATCGGAACCTACGTTCTCTTACTCCCTTTACACGACCCGTTACGGGTCGCAGAAGACGCAGCCATTGTCGATATTATCTCCAATGGACGCTTGCTCCTTGGTTTGGGCCAAGGCTATCGGCTGGAAGAGTTCGAGGGATTCAATATCAATCGTGATCACCGTCCACGTATGACAGAGGAAGGGATCGAAGTGCTCATCGGTGCCTGGACACAAGATAACTTCACCTACAACGGACAACACTATCAGTACAAAAACATCACGCTCACCCCCAAACCGATACAGAAACCATATCCACAGCTCGGCATTGGCGCACGCGGGCTCAAGCCAACACGACGAGCGGCAAAATATGGCTGTCACCTCATGGGTGGCGCGTTCGGGCAATACGATATCTACATCAATGCGCTCAAAGAGTATGAGCGTGATCCGAAAGATTACGATGTCATGAACCTTCGTCCCATCTACGTGCACCACGATCCTGAGCAAGCCTGGAAAGATGCAGGGGAACACATTTTCTATCTCTTCAAGAACTACGGCAAATGGTTCGGGGCTGCGGGGGACCTCAAAAGTGATACCCAGATGGGCGCGATGAACGTCGCCAGTTTTGAGCAAATCCGCGATACCGACTTTTGGCGGAATGTTGTTATTGCAGGCTCACCTGAACAAGTCACAGCACGGCTTCTCAAAGAACACGAAACGACTCCGTGTGATCACCTCCTGTTCTTCGTTCTGCCCGGGCTTCCCTATGACAAAATGTTACAATCGATCCGCTTATTCGCGGAAGAGGTGATGCCGCATCTGCGTCCGCTGACGACACCGGCTAAGCAGTAAAGAGTAGGCTGTCGGCCATAGGCCTCAGAACTACCCATTCTTCCTATGGCTTATAGCCTGAATTCTTTTGATCACTTCTTCGCAAACAACGCTACACTATGGAACGCGACAGCCTCTTGGTGAAATTTTGCCGACGGAAATTCAGTGCCAGTACGAAACGTTAAGGTATTCACGCCTGAAGTGATCCATGCCGGATTGAGGTGCAATTCGTACTCACGCCATCCTCGGTACAACAAGAGGCGACTCACTGGGTGTTTATTGAGCGATACCTCAAGCGGGAAACAAGCATACCCTTTCGCTTGGAGAAATGGGCGTGCGGCAAAACGCATGGAATAGCCTTGACGATCTGTTAGCGGAACGTCCACACTAGCTTCACCGCGGTGCATCCAGGTGATCGGTCCGATTGCCTCCCGTCCATTCTCTCCCCACGCGCCCCAGAGTGACGTCAGAGAATCAGCCCCACCAAAAGAGAAGGAAATCAACGGGTCTTGAACGGTCGAAAGCGCCGAGGGAAGCTGGACCCGTAGCGATGAAACAAAATAAAAAAGCGGATACCCAATGAGTAGTGCTCCACACGCAACAACGATAGGACGTGCACCACTCCAGCCAATCGGACGAGAGAGACTCACACACAGCCACGCTACTGCGAGCAGGACGGTACCAACAATATCACTCACCCAGTGATGGGCAAGATAGAGTCGTTGGCTCACGACTGTGCAGGCCAGAGCGCTCAGAAAAATTATTCCACCGACTTTCACGAGGCGAGAAAGTGACTGACGGAGAAGCCAGAAGCTCATCGTCCCAAGCAGAAGAATCGCGCCTGCCGTATGTCCACTCGGAAAACTGTTACCAACGAGGAGCGGAGGAATAACACTCGGTCGCGCCCGCTCGAAGATCGTTTTCAATAGCTCTCCAAGGAATCCTCCAACCACCACGATTGCCGTCCCGTGTAGGGCCTCAGCCCACCGCCGGTGGTAGCATAAATACCCGAGCAGAAGCATCACCAAACTGACAAGGGTGATCAGGGGCCATTCAGAGGAGAGCACGCGGTTGAGGTCACACGCTCTTTGATGCTCGATCCAGTGGTACACCGCGACATCAAGTGGCGCAAACGCTGAGAGAAAGCTCAATTCTCCCAGTACGAGAACCAGAAAGAGCATAGCAAGGTGTTGCGCGCGGTTATTCGTCAAAGGCGTGTATCGCTTCGGCGCGCGCCCATTCCGTGTTGTGGCGATGGCGGTTAGCCATTTCTTTGAGAAAGGCGGCAATATCTGGCGGAGGGTTCAGGGCCAGGGCTTGTTCGACTTTGCGCGCGACCCATGCTTGTCCGCGCGACAGGAGGGTAATCTGGTCATGGAGGTTGTCAAGGCTGAGGACACGATCGACAAAATCTCCGATTTCAGTCGAGGGCGTCCCGCCATGCAAACGGATCAGCCCCTCAAGAACAGAAATATCACTCATTTCAACTTCGGTAAAGTTTGCAAATAGCGCTGTCAGTTGCGGGTCGGCAGTCTCTTGTGACATTGCTGCGAGCACCGTGTGACCGGCGCGCTCGGCTTCGAGGAGTTGATTCAACAGCGATTCAAGTTCAGTAATCATAATGTCTCAGCAGGGCCTATATTGGCGCAGACAGGGGACAACGTCAAACCGGGGTAACGTTCTCAGCAAATGCAGTATAACACGATTTTCGCTACAATCGCCTACCATGAAAACCATTCTCCTCTTAACGGTTTCTAACCTCTTCATGACCGCTGCTTGGTATGGACATCTGAATTACAAGGAGACCGTATTGTGGAAAGTGATCCTCATTAGTTGGCTCATCGCATTCATTGAGTATTGTTTTCAAGTGCCAGCGAACCGTTATGGTCACTCTCAGTTTTCTGCCGCTCAACTCAAAACTATCCAAGAAGTCATTACGCTCATCGTCTTTGCGCGTTCTCGGTTGTGTATCTGAAAGAAGAACTGAAATGGAACTATGTCGTAGGCTTTTTGTTCATTATTGGCGTGGTGTTCTTTGTCTTTAAGAAATGGTAGGAAACAACGTATCACCATATAAGGAGGGCGATATGATAAACGTGCTCGAAGAGAAAGATGCGATCCACGAGACGATTGCCAATTACTGTTTTCACTTTGATGGCGCGGAGTTCGACAAATGGGTCGATCTTTTTGCTGAGGACGGGACGTTTGATGCTGGGCCACGTGGTATTCACAAGGGCAAAGAGGCGTTACGAAAATTCCTCAAGAACGTTCCGCTCACTGGCGGTAGCCCGATGATGAAACACTGCGTGATGAACGAGATTATCAAAGTCGACGGCGAGAAGGCGACGGCTAAGAGCTACATCCTCCTGGTGCGTTCAAAAGGCGAAGGTGCGTTAGTGAACGGCCTGGCAGGACGGTACGAAGATCAACTAGTCAAACAAGACGATCAGTGGCTATTCAAGAGCCGCAAAGTGCATTTCGATCTGATGGGGGATATGCGGTAAGGCAAGGATAAAAGGGGAAAGGGTAAAAAGAAGAAATGGCGGGAGGAAAGACTTTTCTATTTTTTCTCTCTTCCCCGTTTCCCCTTTGCGCCTTTGACCCTACTTGTAATAGGGCAATACCTGCGTCCCACAAATCTCCAACTGCTTCTTTACTTCATGCAGCGGGAACAAGCCCGGATCGACAAACCAGCAGAGCCATTCTGGAAAGGAAAGCTTGTGCTATGCTCCCTTCGACCGCCTACTGAGGAGGAGTCTCATGCGTGCTGTCTTTATTATGCTGAAAACCGATCCAGGAACGCTGGCTGAGGTCGCAGATCGAGTGACCGAACTTGAGAGTTTCTCGGAAGCGTTCTCGATTTCAGGAGAATATGATCTGTTAGTGAAATTGTACGTCGAGAATTTCGACGATCTATCCCATCTGGTTACTGAGCAGATTCAGAAAATTCCGCATATACGTGAGACGTTCACCCTTCTGACCTTCCATGCTTTTAAGTAGGATGTATCCCTGTGCTACCGTGCCCCACGCTGCAAGTACGTCAGCGTGTAGATGTCGGAGGTATTGTTCTCCACCTTCTCACTGAAGTACCATGCCGCTTGCCATTGTTCGAAGGGTTTCGTCCCCGGTGGTGATTCAAAAGTTGTCGCACGCGATCGTTGCACGTCGCCCCATAAGCCAGTCGGCAGATAGGCCCATTCGTCAATCGCGATATCTTTCCCGGCAGTAGGGGGAATAGGCGGGTAGTGCACATATTGTTTGGGATAGTAGAAAAAACATGGCAGGAAGTACCGCCATAGTTCTCCACGCCTGTCGTACATCTCTTCCACTACCGGCGCAAAGAATTCTTGGTCGATATACAAGATCCGTTTTGAGTAGGGGTATTGTTCGGCAACCACCGCTCCCGGAACCCCTTCAACCACCCATACTCGCCGCTTCTCCCACTGCACACAGGGAAACGCAGCAAGCAGTCCGTTGACAAGGCAGCATGTTGACGCTTACTTTTCGCCTGTAAGCAACCACTTCTTGAAGGGTGAAGATTTCCCGTACCACTATAGCGTACACCTCCGTTTTTGCGGCGAGCGACCAAGGCAGCACGTACACCTGTGTACGGAATCTCCCCCTAGCACCCGTGCCAGCCCCCACCATACCCAATAGACAACCGCAACTTTTTGCTGCCAATCCTGCTGATTGGCAACCGTACCCCAAACAGAAAAGAGCTTTATGCCTTCTCCTTTTGTAGAATCCTATGTCTCCCCGCTTTCCGCTGCGCTTGGCGCGAGGACGGAATTGTTCGAAGATAAACAAGACGCGGCTTTTCGCTTGTTCAATGGATTCTCTGAGGGGTGTCCCGACTTGGTTGTAGACCTCTACGCCCGGACACTGGTCCTGCATGACTATGGCGATCCGGCTGAAGAAGAGTGGCAGCAAAGGCAGCGTGCCGATACCGTACAAGAACACATACGTAGTCAGTTACCGTGGTTGCAAACTGTCGTGTGGAAACGGCATCGCTCCCCTGCCCTTTCCGAGCGACAAGGCACCATTCTGCATGGCGAGCGCTTGGATCGGCACCTCCGAGAGCACGGAGTACGTTACGCCCTCGACTTGCAAATGCATGGTGACGCGAGTTTCTATCTTGATACACGTAACCTACGTGCCTGGGCGCTCCAACATCTCGCCGGCAAGTCAGTCCTCAATACCTTTGCCTACACTGGGAGTCTGGGAGTCGCCGCCAAAGCTGCCGGAGCAAATCGTGTCGTTCACCTTGATCTCAACAAAAGCTTTCTCAACGTCGCGAAAGATTCATACGCGCTCAACGGCTTCCCAATCAATAAAGCTGATTTTCACGTGGGAGATTTTTGGACGCAGAGTAATATGCTCAAACGTCACGGCGAGCATTTTGACTGCGTGTTTCTCGACCCGCCCTTCTTCTCAACGACAGACAGAGGCACGGTCGATCTCGTTACCCAAGGTCAGCGCGTAATCAACAAGGTCAGACCGCTGATTAATAACGATGGCTACTTAGTTGCCATTAATAACGCTTTGTTTGTCTCTGGGGCTGAGTATATACACCTGCTCGAAGAGTTATGCACCGATGGCTATCTGTCGATTGAAGGACTCCTTCCAGTGCCACCTGATTGTACCGGGTATCCGCACACCGTAGTCAGTAAACCGCCTACGGATCCGGCGCCGTTCAATCATCCAACGAAGATCGCGGTGTTGCGGGTGCGCCGCAAGAAACCGTAGGAGCGTATAGCCAAACGTCGCCCGGGTCAGGAAAACTTCGGCACGCGCTTCCCTAGAAACGCCTGGATACCTTCACGGGCATCGTCAGAGAGAAACACCTCTTCCTGAGCCTGTTCTTCGTACTTCAAAGCATCAGACAAGGTACCTGTTGCTCCTACATAAGTGGCACGTTTGATATGCGCCAAGGTGTTCGACGGACCACTTGCGAGTTGTCGTGCGAAGGTCATAACTTCCTCACGAAAAGTGTCATCAGGACAGACTCGATTGAGAATCCCAATCCTTAACGCTTCGGCAGCGTCGATCCGGTCCCCACTCATCATTAGTTCCATGGCTTTCGCGGTACCAACCAATTGCGTGAGGAGATACGTCCCACCCCAATCGGGAACTAACGCGATTTTGACAAAGCTTTCGGAGAAACGCGCACTTTGGGCGGCAATGCGCATGTCACAGGCAAGAGCGAGGTTCACTCCCGCACCAGCCGCAGCCCCGTTCACTGACGCAATTACCGGTTTTGCCATTGAGCGGATCAGATTCACCACCTGTCCACCAATCTTCATACGCTGCGGGATGACAGAGGCATCGTTCTTGGCTTGCATTTCAGCCATACTCGCGATGTCACCTCCCGCGCAGAACGCTTTTCCGGCTCCAGTAATGACAATGCAGCGAACACTCTTGTCTACCTCCGCTTGCTGCAACGTCTTGAGCAAGTCCTCACGCATCGTGCCGCCAAAGGCATTCATAACTTCGGGACGGTTGAGTGTCACAACAGCAATACGATCAGTGATTTCGTAGAGAATCTGTGGCTGGCTCATTGTTCACTCCTTTACCCGTACAATCGTGCCTCGCGGTCGCAATAAGTAAACAGCGAGGCTAGAGGTTCGTCTCATTTCCAAGCCCAAATCTCAAATCCTTCTACTGACTACTGAATGCTGGCTACTGGCTACTTTTCAGCAACTGGTGTTCGTTACGCCTTCGCACTTGCTCGTGCCGACACTTCAGCATGCCAGCGCGCCAAGTTGGTCTGGTCCGGCTGAATCGCGATTTTCGACACACGACCAAAATCAACCGCGCACAGCGCCGTAATGTCCGCAATTGTATAGCGGTCGCCAGCAATGAACCGACGATTCGCTAGCTCGTTGTTGAGTTGCACGAGTCGCTCCTCAGCGTCTTTCTTTTG
>JAYVFX010000475.1:0-4313 GCA_043772795.1 Deltaproteobacteria bacterium | reverse complement strand
GCCAAAAGCTTGCTGCCGCGTTGCAGCAGTTTGCACTTGAGGTGCAAGGCGTTGTGGCTTTGGATGTTGGTGCGTCGACCGGAGGATTCACTGATTGTTTGTTACAACATGGCGCCCGCAAAGTCTTTGCGGTGGATGTTGGCTATGGACAGTTAGCCTGGTCACTCCGGCAAGATCCACGAGTCATCTCCATCGAGCGGACCAATATCCGCACGCTTGATCCGGCGTTACTCGATGAAACACCCACTCTTGCGGTGATTGATGCTTCATTTATTTCCCTGACACTGGTTATTCCGAAAGTGCTTGAACTGATTGCACCCGCGGGCCAAGTCATTGCGTTAATTAAGCCGCAATTTGAAGTAGGAAAAGGGAAGGTTGGCAAAGGTGGCGTCGTTCGCGATCCAGTGTTGCATGCTGAAGTCGTTACGCGTCTCCAGCAACAAGCAGAAACGTGGAATGTCGACGTGAAAGGGGTTATCGAGTCACCGTTGCTTGGGCCCAAAGGCAATAAGGAATTTCTCTTCTATCTGCAAAAACGCTAAACTCGAAGTAAGCCTTCAGCAGTTAGCCACAACTCGCGTATGGCTCGCTCCCTGCGGTCGCTTGATAGCATATGGTAAGAGGGTTCTACCATAGAGCGACCAAAGGGAGCGAGCCATACGCTATCAGCCATAAAGCGGGTGCAACGTAAGAGCCATAGAGTGAGCGCAGCGAACGAGCTATACGCTATAGAGCGAGTGCAACGAGCGGGCCATCTGCTAAGAGCTGACGACTGAAAGCTGATAGCTAAGCACTTACCTCTTTATGACTGGACCCTCACACCGACTCATGGCAGCCTCTGGCGCGATCCTGTTTGGTGCTTCTCCCGTTGAAGCGGCAGTTGCCGTGTTAGGTGGGACGCTTCCTGACCGCATTGAAAAGATTGGCCTCCCGCATCGTGGGGTTTCGCATTGGCCGTGGCCGTGGGCACTTGCCGTATGGTCGTTGTGGTCACAGCAAACCCCGTGGGGAATGCTGGTTGGCTGGTGGCTCGCTGGTGCGTTGTTCCACATTGGTGCTGACCTGTTTACGGTTGGCGGAGTGCCATTATTGCTGCCCAACTGGCGCTTGCGCTTAGGATTCATCCGCAACGGTAGCTACGGTGAATATATTATCGTCGCGTTTTTTATCCTGGCCGCGCTCATGCGCTACTTTGGTTTGCAGATTGTGCCTGCTGGTGGTGCGTGAACGTTTTTGCTTTGAGTATTCGCATGAGAAAAAGCCCAACTATCTTCTGCCGAACTGTATTTCCGACGACAACCATCGTGTCAGGCCAAAAGTAGCCAGGCAATGATCACACTATCAATGTGTGTCTTCGAAGGAATCCGTGACGGGAAAGATCGTATTCGTGATACCTTCAGGAAGTTCGTCGTCGTGCCGTTATCGTTCTTGCTCTTGCGTCTGCCGAGTGCATCGTATTAGAAACTCGCAGTGAGGAAGGACCTCACGGGCAGGCACGCGGCCCAAGGCATCCGGCGAAAGTTAACAAATTCAACAACGTCCCCTATTTCCCAATGAGAGGTGTTAGACATTTCCTTTCCTATTCGTCACAGCCACTCGAAGCGAAGCTCTTTTTGCGCATGTAGTCGCCATACAGCAAGCCCTCCGTGCGAAACGCGAATAAGCGTTGCGGCGCGCTTGGCATCCGTATCAAACTGTCTATGACGGAGCACACGACGAACAAAAGTTGCAGCTTCGTATTGTTCTACGTCGAGATACACCAGACAGTAACGTGCATGGCTCAGATGTCGTTTATAGAACCCTTGATCGAGGGTAAAGAAGGTCACCCGACGACGTTGTAATAAAAACGGAATGATCTCTTCATCTTGCATCCCGCTTCTCCCGAGCTCATATCCAATCTGTCTGATTGGTACACGCCACCCTCGCAGCACTTGGCGTTGACTCTCAGGAAAATTTTCATCCAAGATAATCATGCCGCTGGCGTCTCAACCACATACTCGTCGACATGTTCCACAAACGCCTGCATCGCTAAGAGGACGGCCTCAGCAATGGCTTCTTTCGGCACTTTTCCTCGCCATTCTTCTACAATCGTTTCCCAGGCCATGCCTCGGGCAACCTGTTCCAGCACTTGCCGGACCATGATCCGGGTACCGCGAAAGGTAGGCTGACCGTGACAGATACGAGGATCGGTGACGATGTAGCGGCCAATCACCTTCTGGGCCATGAGCGAGTCTCCTTAGGCTTTTCTTTATCTCTTATCCCATTCTACCCTAGGAATCATCCGCCGGAGGTTGCATAACGGGTCTTGCACCTGCACGCGGGAATTAGCAGTTGAATTAAGAGAATTAGTTGGGGAATTAGGGTCAAGTGAGAAGGGAATTGGGGTCATTGCGCCACGAGCACTATATGCAGTGCGTTGTTGCATAAGAGATGAAGGGAGGCCCTTCGCAGTCGGCCTGCAGGGGCAGGCTGCAAACCACCTCAAGCTGCTGTGGCCAAAAGCCATGGTGGTGAGCGTTGAGGAAAAGGCCTACAGGATAGGTCAGGTGTGGATCACGAAGGTGAGCGGTGAGCGAACCAACGGACGCATCGAAAATTCTTAGCTGGTGTCAAAATTGGCGTCGTGACCCTACGCCAAGATCAGTCGAGGGGAAACCTGTCTACGGCCTCAATGACACCCGGTGTCCAGTTGGCACGAGCGTGATCCTGGCTCTTGTGGAGAACGTGGGAACTCTGCCTGTGATGCGAAGAGAAAACCCTATAAGTGCAATCTACGAAAGGGGAAAGTATCGATGCACAGGCAGGGGGCGGATCATCCCGTAGTAGTGAGGAACCTCTTGTAATGAGAGGGGAGCGAAGGGGATGTGTCAGCTCAAGGAGAGTCGTGTCAACCAGGAGACTGGGAGGAGCACCTGCTCTCTACGTCGCCTTGAAGCGGAAACGTCTCAAGGGTATGGCTGGCACGAGCCGTATGAATCGAGAGGTTCACGTACGGATCTGTAGGAGACTGGAGGTGAACCTCCTCCGGTCTACCCGGCGGTCTTGCAATCCTATAGTCTAGAAAGTTCCTCGCTCAAACTGTTTCAGTCGCCGACTCACTGTCGCATAGTGTACCCCAAGATGCTGCGCAATCTCCGCCAAGCGATATCCATACTCTCGATACGCCTGCCCAATGGCTTCCGGTGTATCCTCTTTCACAAGCTGTCCTAACGGGGGACGTATCGGCTGCTGTTGTCGTCGCGGTACTTCACGACTCTGTGTCGATTTGGCCACTCGGGTGACAAACTCTTCCTCCCCATAATACATCTGCCCAGTCAGGTCCTCCCACGGTTGCTGCCCCACTCCCTTGGCGACAAACTGCTGATACTCCCGCACGGCCGCGGCGCGCCGCAGGCCAAACTGCGCCAACAGCCAGTCCGTCGTCACCCACGAGGGGGCACCCGTTTGGCCTACCGTTACCCGGTAACTACTCCAGCGCCAGTCTTGCCCTCGCCTCACCATTTCTGCCCGCATCGGGTTGAGCACCACATACCGACACAGCTCCAGCAAATGCCCGTCCTTCTGCACGACAATGGCCTTGTATCGTCCTTGGAACACATGCCCCACCCGGCCATGCCGTCGATTGAAGCGTTGTGTATAAACGCCATCCAACTGTCGCATGCCACGGCTCAGATTGGCCTCCGGCGTTTCGATGAGCAGATGATAATGATTCCCCATTAGACAGTAGGCGTGACGACGCCAGGCAAAGCGGTCGAGCACGTGTCCGACCACCTCTAGGAAGCGCTGTCGATCCGTGTCATCGGTAAAGATTGCCTCACGGCCATCGCCGCGCGCAGTGACATGATACACCGCCCCAGGGAATTCCACGCGTAATGGCCGTGTCATGCACGATGCATTATCGCAGGACGGCACGATTGCAAGACCTGACCCTTAATCTCTACTCTACCTTAATCTTTGCTGTGTGACCCTTAATCTTTGCTTAATCTTTGCTGCTGTTTTCAGGAACGATTACTGTAGCGAAGGAACGTGAAAGCGGAAGGATTTAACGGAATGAAGCAAAGCAAAGTCTTCTTCATTGAGGGTGTACACTACTGCCCCAATGCGCAGGCCGCACAGGGCAATAAGGATATCAGCAGTCAGCAACGGAATGCGGTCTTTCAGATCTCGGCGCTGCTGAAAGAGGCGGGCCTGTATACGACCAGCCTCCACCCAATCCCGGTACGTAGGAGAGACAAGACGTCCCGCTTTTTCATAGGGACGAAAATAGCGCTCATAGAACTGCTCCCCACGTCGCCCTACCGCTCCTGCCATCA
>JAYVFX010000474.1:0-6123 GCA_043772795.1 Deltaproteobacteria bacterium | reverse complement strand
AATCACTGGCGGTTTTAGGGCACTCCGTGGTTGCTGGTGGGAGGCTCTCCTCCTTGATTGTTTCACGAATTTCTCTTATACTGACTCTTTCTCTCCGATGAAAGCAATTATTTTGAGTGCGGGGCAGGGGCGGCGGTTACTTCCGTTTACAACGGAATCGCCGAAGTGTCTCTTACCGGTGGATGGTGACCGTCCTGTGCTCGAACTTCAACTCCGCGCTCTCGCACAATGTGGCATCCAACACGCTACCGCTCTGGTCGGATTTGGTGCCGAAAAAGTTGAACAGTTTCTGCGTGCGCGACCAATACCAGGAATTGACGTTCGCACTCGCTACAATTCATTCCTTGCCACTACGAATAACCTGATCACCTGCTGGACCGCAATGGCAGAGATGACGGAAGATTTCCTCCTCTTAAATGGCGATTCGTTGTTTGAGCCAGACGCATTACGGCGGCTACTCTCTGCCCCAACATTACCTGTGACTCTGACGATCAACCGGAAGGCCGAGTACGACGACGACGATATGAAGGTCTCGCGCAATGGTGGACGGCGGCTGAAAGCAGTTGGGGAAACGTTACCCAAGGCAACGGTGCATGGAGAGTCGATTGGGTTGATCCGTTTCTGCGGCGAAGGGATCAACACGTTCCGTGCGACGCTGGAGGAGGCGGTGCGTGGGCCGGAAGCGTTTCAACGTTGGTACCTGTCGGTGCTAAATACGATGTGTCTCTCTTCTGTAGTCAAAACTGTGTCGATTGAAGGCCTCTGGTGGGGAGAGATCGATACGCCGGAAGACCTAGCCAAGATCCGAGCACACTTTAGCCACAAACGACCGACTGTTCGCCCAGCGCTGAGTCTCGGTCTGGTTTCGTAAAGAAACCGCCATATCCTTAATAGCGACTCGCGTTTATTCACCCAAACGAAAAGTGCTGAGTATAGGAGGGCACAGATCATGCGAGTTGGTTTTCTGCTAAACCACTATGTCGTGCATCAGGTTCCGCACGTTGTTCCCTATGCTTTCGAGCTGTCCCGTCAGTACCCTGATATCGAGGTGATTATCGCGTGTTCCTCCGAGCAGGAGCTGACTACGGCGTGCACTATTGGTGATCTCTATCCTGACCATCGTTGCCGATTCCAACGTTTGCATGCTGCCTGGTACTACGAACTCATCGATCCGCTTGTGTCGCGGTGGAAATTCACGCGCAAAGAGATGGTGCTGCGTCACAACCTGATGTTCTTTCGAACACTCGACGCCTTAGTCGCGCCAGAACGGCACTGCCTCAACTTGCGCACGAAGTATGGGCTGACACATCTCCAGTTGATTAACACCCGTCATGGCGCGGGCGATAGGGAAGGGGGTTTTGATGCTCGTGCGTGTGCATTTGATTTGACCTTGCTCCCCGGACAGAAATATGTCGATCGCCTTGCTGAACTGGGGTATCTTCGCTCCGGCGCCTATGCCGTCGTGGGGTGGCCGAAATTTGAGGTTGTCGGGACCGCGCAACACAAGCCGAAACGATTGTTTGCGAATGACAAACCGGTGGTGGTGTACAATCCACATTTCAACCAAACCGTTTCCTCTTGGCAGTCTGTCGGGCGACAGGTTCTTGATTTTTTTGCAGGGAACCAAAATTACAATCTGATCTTTGCACCCCATGTCGTGCTGTTCAAACGGAACAGACGCCACTACGGATTCCTTCCGAAGAAATACTACCGTATTGCGAATATCCTGATCGACACCGACAGTACGGCATTATCAGATATGACGTACCTCTTGGCAGCGGACATGTATCTTGGTGATGTGAGCAGTCAGGTGTACGAATTCTTGCTTAATCCCCGACCATGTATTTTTCTCAACGCACACACAGTGCAATGGCAAGACAATCCCTACTATTCGCACTGGAGGTTAGGGCAAGTGGTAGACGACGTCACAACTGGATTGTCACTCGCCTTGGAGAATGCTACTCGTACTCATCCCCAGTTTCTCTCCAAGCAACGTGAAGCGTTTACGTACACGTTCCGAGTCGAGGTCGATAGTACCGCGGCGGAAAGAGGAGCCGACGCCATTGCGCGATTCCTGCAAGTTGCCAGTGACTGTGCGGACGAGACGCCGGAATTAGATACTAAAAGCTCTTGATTCTTTTCAGAGTGCTACTATAAACAACAGACCACCCAAACGAAAAGTGCTGCAGTATTAGGAAGGTATAGGTCATGCGAGTTGGTTTTCTCTTAAACCACTATGCGGTGCATCAGGTGCCTCATGTGGTGCCGTACGCATTTGAGTTGTCTCGCACTTACCCGGATCTTGATGTCGTCATTGCTTATTCTTCTCAGGCGGAACTGGCTACCGCCAACACGATCAGTACGCTGTATCCTGATCATCGGTGTCGATTCCAGCGGTTACGGGCGGCTTGGTATTACGAGCTCGTCGATCCGATCGTCTCGCAGTGGGCATTCAAGCGCAAAGACATGGTACTGCGACATAACCTTGCCTTTTTCCGCACGCTGGATGCGTTAGCGGCACCGGAACTGCACTGCCTCAAGTTGCGGACAAAACACGGCTTAGGGGAGCTGAAGTTGATCTACACCTTTCATGGCGCAGGGGACCGAGAAGTGGCTTTTGATGAGCGGGCGCGCGCTTTTGACTTTATCCTCCTGCCGGGGCAAAAATATGTCGATCGATTCACCGAATTAGATTATCTTCATCCTGGTGCTTACGCTGTAGGCGGATATCCAAAATTTGAGGTAGCCCGAAGCTTGCGATCAGAGCCCAAGCGAATTTTCGCTAACGACAAGCCAGTAGTAATGTACAATCCCCACTTCGACCGAAAGGTCTCATCCTGGCGGACCATGGGGTTACAGGTGTTGGATTATTTTGCTGAAAACCGCGACTACAATCTGATCTTCGCGCCCCATGTCGTGCTGTTCAAGCGGAAGAGACGCCACCACGGATTCCTCTCGGAGAAATACCGCCATATTGCGAATATCCTGGTCGACACCGACAGTACGGCATTATCAGATATGACATACGTCTTGGCTGCGGATATGTACCTTGGTGATGCCAGTAGTCAAGTCTATGAATTCCTGCTCAACCCGCGGCCGTGTATTTTTCTCAACGCGCATCATACTTCTTGGCAGGACAACTCGCACTACGCCCACTGGACGTTCGGGCAAGTCGTAGATGAGGTCCCAACGGGGTTACCTCGCGCACTGGAGAACGCTTTTCGCAGTCATCCACATTTTCTACCGAAGCAACAGGAAGCGTTCGCGTATACATTTCGCACTGGCCCTGATGGCGCCGCAGCGAAAAGAGGAGCTGAGGCGATCGCACGGTTCTTGCAAACCGATAGTGCGCACCGGGCTGCGGACATTGAACGGGTAGCACCGGTCACGTCGTGACCTGAGAGGGGGAACGTTTTGGGGTGAAGGTGTCGAATTGCCGGAGTCGACCGTCTTCAAGACGATACACTTGATCAGCGACCTCTAGCAACGCCGGTTGATGCGAGATGATAAGCACAGTCATGGAGCCGCGTAGCTTACGGACAGTTTCACAAATCGCGGCTTCACTCTCGGGATCAAGGGAAGCGGTCGCTTCATCGAGAATCAGTAATTGCGGTTTGTGCACGAGCGCGCGGGCAATGGCGATGCGCTGACGTTGGCCGCCGGAAAAGCGTGCTCCACGTTCTCCAACCGGTGTAGCCGTGTCTTCTGGTAACGTAGCAATAAAATCCCAGGCTTCCGCTGCTCGTAATGCGGCCTCGACATCAGAGGCCGTAACACCTTGATCACCAAGTGAGACATTGACAAAAACGCTTTCGTGCAACAGAAATGTTTCTTGCGGCACGTATCCGACCATTTGTCGCCATGCGCGGAGATTGAGGTCCGGCAACGGGACGTCGTCGATGAGAATCGTGCCGCTGTGTGGAGGCACGAGACCGACGATCAGGTCGACAATCGACGTCTTTCCGGCTCCAGATGGACCGATCAGGGCGATGACTTTCCCCACCGGGATCGACAACGAAACGTTCCGTAAGATGGGGCGTTCATCATACGCGAGACTGACCTCATCGAGCGTAATAGCCTTGGTCAGTGTCGGACGAATTTTTCCGGAAGAGATCTCACGAGCGGTGATCGATTGTTCAATGGTTTTTTGTATGGACCAATACGCGCTTTCACACCCGACCATCTGTTGGTATTGCTTCTGGACTTTATTGAGACTGCTGAGTGCCCGTCCGAATAATAACGCCATCAAGATCAGGCTGTTCAGCGGCAATGCCCAATAAGTCACGGCGATGTACAACCCACCGGCGAGTGCCGCGACGACGAACGGCTCTTGTAGCGCTTTGACTGCTTCTTTACTGAATACGTCGTGCCGAAGAGCGCGGTTGAGCTGGTGTGTCTCTTTTTCTAGTAAACGACCGATCAGTTCTTCCCGTGCCATCGCTTTCAAGGGTTTGACCGCGTAGAGCACGTCAGTAAGTCGAGCCAAGAGTGTTTTGAGAAGTGACGTTTGTCGTTTGCCAGCACGACGGGTCATGCGAACAAAGCCACCAAGACCACCGACGATCAATAGCCCCACGACTGCTGCACTCAGTGTGACCTGCCAGGACACGGTCGCTGCGATGCCCATGTACAGCAGGGTTTCCAGTATTAGCTCGGCGATGGTTGCGCCATGGAGATAGGCTTGTGAGGCACGGTTGGCTTCCGTCGTGAAGGCATTGGCAAACCCACCGACAGGCTGACGAATATAGTATTCCCAGCGTGCGCTGAGGATTGTGCGGAGAAGCGCAAGGCGGAGATCCGTAGCGACCTGCGCGACCGTATAGCCAACCTGCTTTTGCGCCAGTAGCACTAGTCCTGCCTTAAGGAACATACTAAGGACAACGAGCGAGAGAAGGGTGCCAATAGTGAGTTCAAGGCCGACCCCAAGCAGAAGGGTGCCAATTGTTTGGCTGAGCGGAGAGACGCCCTTCGCGAGTGTTCCCCCAGCGCCACCCGCAGGGGTTGCGGTAACGAGCCCGAGTACGGGAAGGAGCGTCGAGAGACCGATGCCTTCCGCCACGGCGGCGAGCAGCAAGCATCCAAGCATGATCGCGCTCCGTTTGGGGTACAAGCGGGCAAAGGTGAGGATCAGGTGCATAAAGCAGTAGTCAGTAGAATACAAAGATTGGCTAAATCAAACGCACGACATTGGTCCACTGTACAATGGGACTTCCCAGCATTGTCATTCTGAGCAAAGCGAAGAATCTCTCTGAGAGACCCTTCACTCCGTTCAGGGTGACACTTCCGCTGTGTCAATCTGATGCCGCCTGAATTAGTCAGACACAGATAGAGACCGGGAAAACGTATGTTCCCCTTGATGAGGCGTCAACCCACCCTGGCCGAGATGCCGGCGCATTGATAATAATGAAAAGCTCCCATGCCACAAGAGAAAACATTTACCCTTCTTGTCCTTGCTGGACGCCGTGGCCCGACCGATCCCGTGGCCCAAGCCGCAGGGTGTAGTCACAAAGCGCTTGTGCCGATAGCCGGCATTCCCATGCTTGTGCGCGTGTTACGCGGGGTAAGAGCTGTTCCCCAAGTCAAACGCATTGCCGTCAGTATTGATGACCCAGAAATTCTCAATTCTCTGCCAGAGCTTCGCACTTTGGTTGAGAACAATGTCATTCAGGTACATGCCAGCGGCCCGTCTCCAGCAGCAAGCGTCCTGGCCTATTTTCAATCGCTGTCACCGCAGGAATCACTCGTAGTCACCACGGCAGATCATCCACTGCTGACCGCAGAAATGCTGACCTACTTTTGTACAGCAGTTGCCGAAGGGGGCGCAGATGTTGTAGCCGGAGTGATGGCCGCCTCGGTCTTTCGTAAACAGTATCCACACTCGAAACGCAGCTTCATTCCCTTGCGCGATGAAAGCTTCTGCGGCACGAATTTGTTTGCCTTGTGTACGCCACAGGCGGCCTCTGCCGCGCAATTTTGGGGATGCGCGGGACAGTTCCGCAAACGACCGTGGCGACTGATCAGTATGTTTGGTCTAACAAACTTGTTGTTACTTGCGCTCAAGCGCCTGGATTTGCCCGCCGCTATTCCCCGAGTGTCCCGGGTGCTTGGTGCGCGTGTCGCGGT
>JAYVFX010000473.1:0-2335 GCA_043772795.1 Deltaproteobacteria bacterium | reverse complement strand
CTGGGTGCGGGAGATCGAACGATTCGCTGCGGCGCTTGATTTGCCTGTGACCCTGCAACAGGACAGCTATCTGCCGACGGATGCCACATCTTTTTATCTCAAAGGCGTACCGATCCTGAGTGCGTTTACAGGCGCGCACGCTGAGTATCACACCCCTCGTGATACCGTGGAGAAGATCAATGTAGAGGGTGCAACGAAGATCACGCGTTTTATAGTAGCGGTTGCACGAGATCTCGCTACGCGGGCTGATACACCAGATTACGTTGCTGCCACCAAACCACCGACGACGGTGGGACGAGTAGCGATCCGTGCCTATCTTGGCACTATTCCGGATTACACTTCGAGTGACGTCGTCGGAGTGAAAGTTTCCGGCGTGGTGAAGGGAGGTCCGGCCGATCAGGCTGGCGTTGTCGGCGGGGATACCATCATTGAGGTGGCTGGACGAAAGATCGAGAACATTTACGACTACACGTATGCCCTAGACGGCCTCAAGGTCGGGGTTCCGGTCGAGATGCGTGTTGTGCGCCAGGAGCAAAAGCTGATTCTCAAAGTTACCCCAGGGTCACGTGAATAAATCGTGAGGGTGGTGCCGAAGAAAGAAGGAGAGTGCTAGAAGAACTGGAGTATGAAAACTGAAGAGTTTCGCCATCGCACGCGGATCAATGCCCCAGCAGAAGAGGTTTTTCGCTGGCATGCCCGTCCCGGAGCTTTAGAGCGCCTCACGCCACCGTGGGAACGCGTGGAAGTGGTCGAGCGGACGGGTGGGATTGCCAATGGAGACCGCGTTGTGCTTCGCCTGCGACTCGGTCCTTTTACGCAACAGTGGGTGGCTGAGCATCGTGATTATCTCGAAGGCCGACAGTTCCGCGATATCCAGCGTGAAGGACCCTTTGTGCACTGGGAGCATACCCACCGCTTCGAGCCTGATGGCGCGCATGCGTGCTTCCTTGATGACCGTATCGAGTATGTGCTGCCGTACGGAACACTGGGACGATGGGTCTCCCGACAGTTTGTGCAACGGAAACTAGAGCGGTTATTTCACTATCGTCATCAGGTGACGGCGGCAGATGTGATCGCTCATATACGGTTTGCACAGAAGCCGCTCAAGATCCTCTTGTCTGGCGCAAGTGGATTAGTTGGCGCGGCGCTGATTCCCTTTCTTACCGCCGGTGGTCATCACATCATCCGTCTTGTCCGGGGGAACCCGCGCCCTGGTGTGCCAGAGGTGCAATGGGACCCGGTGCGTGGAGTGTCGGACCTGACGCGTCTCGAAGGTATGGATGCAGTGATACACCTCGCTGGCGAAAATATCGCTGCCGGGCGATGGACTGCGGAGCGCAAAGCTCGTATCTACGACAGCCGCGTACGAGGAACAAAAACACTCTGTGAGACACTTGCACAGCTCGTGCTGCCGCCGAAGGTGTTGGTGAATGCCTCAGCCATGGGATACTACGGTGACCGTGGGGATGAGATCTTGCACGAAGAGAGTCCACCAGGCTTTGGGTTTCTCCCGGACGTCTGTAAAGCCTGGGAGGCGGCAACGGAACCGGCTCAGAAAACCGGCATCCGCGTTGTTCGATTACGTATTGGTATGGTGTTAAGCGGGGTCGGTGGGGCTTTGCAGAAAATGCTGCTGCCTTTTACCTTAGGTGGCGGAGGAACTCTAGGATCAGGAAATCAATACCTCAGTTGGTTGTCGATTGACGATATGATTGGCGCGATTCATCATGGGTTGCTGAGTGACTCGCTCACCGGGCCAGTAAATGCCGCAGCGCCATACCCGGTGACGAACAGGGAATTCACGAAGACGCTAGGGATGGTGCTCCATCGTCCAACACTGCTGCCAGTACCGGCTTTCGCGCTCCGGCTCGCGCTGGGGAGAGAAATGGCGAACGATCTGCTGCTCTCGAGTACCCGGATGGTCCCTCACCGCTTACTCGAGTCGCAGTATCAGTTTCGTCATCCGCATCTGGAGGACGCCTTACGGCATGTGTTGGGAAGACACGGAACCGGGAAAGTAGACCATGAACAAACGCGTGCTTAATGCCTTCTTCTTCTTCCTAGAGAATCTCGGTGCGGGGGTATGGGTTGGCGCGCTGGCGACCTTCGGGTTTGCTGTTGCGGCGCCTGTGTTTCACGGACTGCCGAGTGTCACCCTGGCGGGCAGTATTACTGCCCAGGTGTTGTCGCGTATCAACATGTTAGAAACGATCGCGGCAAGCTTTATGGCTGTTGCGGCGCTCGTTTTTTTGGCGCAGCGTGGGCAACGCACGCCAGTGCGTATAATTAAGACTGTCGTGATGACACTAATGGTGACTATTTTCGTTTACTATGG
>JAYVFX010000472.1:0-4836 GCA_043772795.1 Deltaproteobacteria bacterium | reverse complement strand
GTCCGTGGTCCCACAGGTGTACGCGGGTTCCGAGGTTGTCGAAGATCCGGTCGGTCGTGCGTCGATGCAGGAACTGGAAGTGATACGCTTCGAGAAAGTTTTCCAGTACGACCTTGTAATTGCCGCGCACCTCTACACTCCGCTGATGGACGAGCCGTAAGTCGTGGAGGGGGAGATGGCGAAAGTAGCGGGCCACAGGATCGAGAAAACTCTCCAGGGACGGCGCAGCGGCCGCTTCGCAGACAAAGATCCAGTTGCCCAGCAGTGCGCACCGCACCGGGACTAGGCTGCGGCACGACACGTCGAGATTGACCCAGTCGCGGGGGTCCGGGACGGACGTGAGGGTCCCGGTCGTGTCATACGTCCAGCCATGATACCCGCAGCTCAGGAAGCGTCCCGCATTTCCGGAGTCTTGTCGCACCACCGGCGCACCGCGGTGACGGCAGGTATTATAGAAGGCACGGATCTGGTGGTCGGTGCCGCGAATCACCATGATTGGAGTGCCCGTCCGGCGCCACACAAAAAAACTCCCAGGTTCGGGTAGCTGATCCGTATGTCCGACATAGAGCCAACCCCGTTTGAACAGGGCGTCGCGTTCTAGCGCAAAGAACTCCGGCTCCCAGTACCGCCCACCGGGAATGTCAGGGAGGGGTGGAAACCCCTGTGGCGCTGTCGTTCTCGCCCGCTCAAAGGCGACGCCGTCTTTCCATCGCGTGATTGTCTGTGGATCCATACCGCGACTATACGTGGCAACGAACATCCGAGCAATGGAATCGAAAACACTGCCAGAGCGCAGTGGCGGTCCAGTCAGGGCAGGGCGCCGTTGCCAGAGGTGGGTGTCCTGAGACGAACGTCAGCCTCCGGCTCGACGCTCGGGTGACCAAGGGCATGACACGTAGTGTGATCCGGAACCAGCGCTTGGCGAGATCGCTCACAGACAACCGCCGCTGCGATGACCTGAGGACAGGTTGGCGTGTCTCTGTGCTTGTGGTGTGATCTAGTGGCCCAGCCTCGCCTTGCACACCAACGCCTCGCGTTTCATGCTGGGGATCACATCCAGTTTACTGTAGGCTCTATTCCAACAAAGGTACTAAACTCTCACAGCCTTTCGCACAATCGACGATAAGGGCACAGGATTTTCTCCGTTCGCAGTTCCCAAAAGTGAGCGGGATTTAGGCAAGGAATTTGGGCGGCTTAATACCGACCGTATCTTGGAGTTTGGCCTCCGAGAAATTATATTCGCCCAGCAGGTTGAGGTGGCGCCAGGCGACCACGGAGCCGTGGAGAATTGCCTGGAGCAGCGTCTCGTGCAGCGTGGGGTCGGTGATCTCGGCCAGCTTCTGCGAGAGATACAAGTAGTTCCAACACACGATATAGTTCTTGAGGATGGTGAAGTACTCCTCCTCACTCAGCTTCGTGGCGACTTTCTCGCGTAAACGCCGCCAGCTGCTGTTCGTCGTGCCAACCTGCAGGAGAAGGGGCAAGTTGGGCTGCTGGACAGGGTAAACGCGCTTCAAGTACTGTAAAAACCAAGGAGTTGGGCGAGATAAGACAGATGCCAGCCGGCGCGTTTGCGCTTGACTTTGAGCGAGCCTTTGCCGGGATCCTCGCGTAATAAGGAGCGCGCCAGGCGGTTGAGGAACGCCACATTCTCCGCCGTCGTGCGATCGTAGACCCGCCGGGCATCTTCGCGAAACGCCACAGCTACCACCCCCGTGCAGGCCGTTCCCAATACTCCAGTGCCCCCGAATGGCGCTGCCACTGCGCCGGGCATGGGGCGGCAGACTACTGAGGAAATAGCTCACCTCCAGGCTCTCCTCCCCGGTCGCCTCACACCACACGACGCGCGTGACCATGACCATCGAGAGCACCCCCAGCCACACCGCCAGTTGCGCCGTCGACAACTGCCCCCGCGCAGGGAGCACCGGCACCGTGCGCTGTTCCTCGCGTCCGTGCCCGTGATCTTCCGTCGTATACAACCGTGCCGACCACGCCGGGGGCGTGGCGGCGGTGGCGAAGGCGGATTGGAGCTCCGCGTGCAAGGTGGGCTGATTGTCTTTGACCGCTAAGATGTAGTCCCCGCCGCCGGCCACGATCATCTGCGCAATGGCCTGCTGACACCCCATCGCATCAATCGTCACAATCTTCTCGTGCAGGTCCCAGAGTTTCAGTAACTCTGGCATCGCCGTGATTTCATTGGATTTGGCATCCACCGCCACCTGCCCTAACGTCATCCCCGTCTGCCCCGCTCCCGCACTCACCACCGGCAGCGCTTTTAACTTCGGGCTACTCCGCCCCGTCTGCCGCAGGGGTTTCCCATCCCGGTGAATCCAGTCACCCGGCCGGCCCCGCCGCTCTCACAGCCACGGCAGCAAGACCTCCGGCAGAGTGGTCGGTTTGCGCAGGGCAAAGACCCCATTGAACGTGTCATGGGCGGGCATCCCCTGGGGGAACGCCAGAAACGTCCGCAAAAACGCCTCCTTCCCTTTCGCCCACTCCGCACTCTCCACACAATCTTCACCGCCCCCAAGCGCCCCACAAAACCCCACGCTGATAATGTCGACCAGCGGGTATTTGCGATTCGCGCATTGGCGCCGGGGGTCGGTAATCGTCTCCAGCTTTTCCACCAGGGCACCCGTCAGCGCCGGCATGGGCACTCCTTCTCACTCCGGGACTTCTGGGCCGCCCTCTCTACCCTCACCCCTTCTTTTTACAAGGGTCCAAGCCCGTTTTCCGTGCCGGGGTCACGCCGTCGCCAAAGCTGAGAAACCCGTCCCTTTTTTCTCAACTATAGGAAATTCGGACGTGCGTTTCGTAGAAATGGGAAATGCCGGACTCTGCTGGTAGTCCATCACGTCCATTTTTCGAGGTATCATTCTGTGGAGTCCTTCGACTTCGCCCAGAGCCTGCCCTGAACGCAGGGAAGGGGTAGACTCCGCGACGAAGAATCTTGGTGGAGGCGGAGGAGAAAAATTCTTCGCCTCCCCTGTTACGTCTGCGTGTCCCGTGCCAGGAGTTGCGCGATGGCGTCTTGTTGATATCTCGCAAGCAGATTCGTCAATGTGACATCATAGGGAGTAGACCGCTGCAACGCCTGGATCTCTGGCGGGAGGTGGGTGAAATCAGCGAGGAATCGCGTGCGATTGTCGCTCAGCGCCGGCAACGGAGTCGTAACGCGACCGTGGGTCATTACCGGCTGGAGAAGAGGGACGACACGGTCTGTGACAACGCCAGCGTCGCGAGCGATGGCGGGAATAATCTCCTCTCGGCTGCCAATCATATCGCGTTCGTAGGTTCCACTGGCATCATGGACACGGAAGATTTGCTTTCTCCCGACCAGACTGACTTTGTTGGTACTGAGTTTCAGGCGTGGCCGTCCATCGTACTCGACCAACTTGTAGGCCATATCGAGTGATGGCGCATCATCACTCACACCCATATCAGTGCCAATGCCGTACACATCGATCGGCGCGCCAGCCGTCACCAAACGTTCAACTTTGTGTTCGTTGAGCCCCCCACTGGCATAGATGCGCGTGAAGGGGAGCCCTGCATCATCAAGAATCTTCCGTGTCGCCCGACTCAGCGTAAGGAAATTTCCGCTATCCAGCCGTACCCCACGTAACCGATAGCCACGCTGAAGCAGCGCTTGACCAACCCGAGCTGCCCGTCGTGCACCAACAACCGTGTTGTAGGTGTCGATCAACAGCGCGGTGTCGTCGGGAAACGTCTCGGCATAGGCGTTGAAGGCCGCTTCTTCGTCATCGAAACTTTCGATGAACGAATGGGCCATCGTGCCGTAGCTTGGTATGCCATAGAGTTTGCTGGCTAAGACGTTACTTGTCCCGATGAAACCAGCCAAATAACTGGCGCGAGCGACTTTGAGGCCTGCATCGATACCATGCGTCCGCCGGAGCGAGAAATCGAGCAAGCTCCGATCCTTGGCGACTGCGTAATAGCGTGCCGCTTTACTGGCGATCATGGTTTGTACGTGAATGGCGTTGAGCACGAAGGTCTCAACTAACTGAGCCTCGATGATGGGTGCAGAGATTTCTACCAGCGGCTCCTGGGCAAAACACAAAGAACCTTCTGGCAGCGCGTACACCTCGCCGGTAAAGCGGAGCTGCGCGAGGTAGTCGAGAAAGTCCGCCGCAAACCGCCCGCCGTGGTGAAGATATTCAATGTCCTCAGCGGTAAAGCTGAACTCCTGAAGGAACTGAAGCACCTCCTCAAGACCAGCAGCAACGAGGAATCGACGGTCCTTGGGTAAGGTGCGCACGAACAGACTAAACGTGGCAGGGGCGAACATGCGATGCTGAAAATAGCTGGCCGCCATCGTCAGTTCGTACAAGTCGGTGAACAGTGCGGAGGGACGAGAATATGTCATAGGTGTGCTGCTCGGCAACTCTTGTTCCATAACCGTACGCTGTGCACAGGACTGTCACACAAAATGTTGTTAACCGCAATCGAACCACAGAAGATTCATACCCTTCGTAACATGTTGTGCTCTGCCTCCACCCGACGATCAATCGTCGGGCTTACGGGACGAAGCCTGGTTTACCAGGCTCTGAGGGGCTTCAGTCCCTTTCGGTGCTTGGCTCCGATGCTTCAGCGCCGGGCGGCCACTGCGGCAATGTCCTGTGGTTCGAATTTAGTCATATAGCACAGGCGGCTGACACATGTACCCTGTCCTTGTCTGCCGTATCTTCGCGTGCTTCTATCTTTCTTTCGCAATTCTGGGAAGTTGCACCCAGTTTTCGTAATTGCTCCAAAACGCCGGGTAATTAAGGGGGCTGAGCGGCGGTGCGGATAAGGACGGGCAGAGGCGGGAGGAGATTG
>JAYVFX010000471.1:0-2453 GCA_043772795.1 Deltaproteobacteria bacterium | reverse complement strand
CAGGGCAACAATGATCCCGTTCAAAGGTTCATGCGGACGGTGGGTGCGCAGCAAACGTAAGAGATGGTACCACTCGGCACGGTCTCGCGTCTTGTCGGCTTGGTTTACATAACGGCCAGCGGTATCGAGCAACACAGCAGCGTTAGAGATCCACCAATCATAGTTTTGCGTGCCACCTTCGGGAGCCAACGGAGTGAGAGGGGAGAATAATCCCGTAGCGTTCAGAGCAGTTGTCTTTCCCACCTTGGGTCCACCAAGCAGAAGATACCAAGGGAGTACATATAGCGGATCTTCTTTTCCCTTTAATTGCGGGAGTCCTTTCAGTGTATCGATGGCCTTGAGAAACTTGGCTTGAAACTCGGTTGGGCTTTCCTGGCTTGCACTTACATACTGTGAGTCATGCTGTCGGACAAAAATCCGCTCTTTAAACCGTGGGGCACCGTAGCGGATCCCGAAAAAGATGACGACAGCAAGCAAAAGGAGAAGCCCAGGCCAGAACCATGCACTCGCGTATATCACAGCTCCCCAGTCGGACGCGTATAACAGGAGGAAAGCCAGCAGGGCACCGAGCGCACCTATCACATAGACGTAATATTGAGACTGCAGTTGGGAACCCAAGTACTGCAAAAACTGGCGAAATGGATCAAGAAATGTCATAGATGAGGTTACTGCTCCCTACTAGTAATAAAGCAGTACGCCGCGCCAACCTCGGCTGTGTTGGGGTTGGTGGGAAGGGAGCGACGGAGTGTATCGATATATGAGCGTGCTTGTTCAGGGGCAGTGTGGAGCGTCGTAAACAGTGGAGTCGGGCTGGAAATGACCGTCACTAATTCCATTCCGAACGGTTCTTGAATGTGCCATTGCAACAAACTCTGGTCGTCTCCGATAGTGACCATGGTTGTTTCATGAGACGGATCTTCTGATTCCTTGGTGTTCGGCAGCAAATGTGCCACCTTTTTTTTATCAGCAACATAGTAATCGACATATACATGCCGCAGAGGTTTGGCTGCGGCCACATTCACCACTAACTTATCACCGTTACGATAGATCGCATCGCAACCGTTCTGCGGACGCACACTTAGCCCATATTCCCTAACTGTCGCCCGCTGCTCAAAGGGAGTGAGGAGTGCCACCACGTCGCAAAATGGGTATGGGAGAAAGGTGAAGGTATCCTCTACTCCTATGACTCCAGCGACTTGATGGACTGCTTGGTGGACTTGTTGTCGTTGGTCCTGATCCTGGACTCGGCCAGTAAGGCGAACGGTTCCTTCGTTAATGTCAGAAACTTTCATGCTGTGACATTCGAAGCGTTTGAGAGCATTCTCCACTGCGTCTCTGGACGGGCCGGTTGGCCAGAGCAGATACAATAGCAGGGCAAGTACTCCTAACAGCGGGACCCAGAGCCACTTTGGCGAGACAGGACGAGGGCGTGGCTTCTCCAGGGGTGTTGGAACCTCGTATGGTTGCGGTGTCAGTCGTTCGTTGGTTTTTTCGAGGTCCAAGAATTCCGGGAACGTAACGGGTAAATGCCGCGCACCGGTTTTCTTGACTTCGTGGAGTTTGTAATCCTGTTCCTCATCATAATACTGACCGCGAAAGCCGAGACAGAGGCACAGGTGATAGATTTCATATACGTCTTTCTGGCTCGGCTGCAGCTGGTCCATTCGTTTGTAAAAGTCTTCTCCAGCTTTCGTTGTTTGATACTTTTCGGCTTGCAGCGGAGATCGTCGCCATTGGGAACAGATCTCAGGTTTGACGCCAAACTTCGGGTTGGAAAGCATCTCATCCAGCCAAGCGACGATGGCAAACTGTGCACTTTCGAACTCTTGAGTTGGGATTTCGTGCCGCCTCTGTAGCGTCCGCGCTTCTTCCAGGAGAGCCGTAATTTCGCGGCGAACATCTCCAAAGGAATCTGGTGCAGTAGAATCTGACTTGGTAAAAAAGAGTACGCGAGCTACGACCGGGGTAAATAGCTCGCGGAGACTCAATTTCGTTGTGTCACTGGTCGCCATAAATAACGATGAGTCGCATTTCGGTTTCAGGCGGCAGTCGGTTCTCTTTAGAGTACACGGCAATGTTCTGACGCCGGCGAATATGTTGCCAATGTGGGGAACTCTGCTCAATCGCGAAGTACCGGTAGTGCGCGCGCATGACGAGCTCCTCAGGAGGGGTCTCGAGCGGTTCCATCGTCAACCCGGAGATAAATGTTTGCTGAATCTTCGGCATTTCTTCACGCGTAGTGATCTTGCCGACTTCCTGTAGTAAGGCGAACATTTCACTCGGTTTTACGTCAGTCCGTATGGCGAGATAATATCGATTGTCGCCGGCAAAAAATTGTTGATCCAGATCCGCCGTGAAATACTCGCCATTGTAGTTCAGCAACACATCCCCAACAGGCACCGTTGTCAGTTCGTTGAGTAGTTCTTTGATACGCCGTGCCGCCAAATCAAAAC
>JAYVFX010000470.1:0-4030 GCA_043772795.1 Deltaproteobacteria bacterium | reverse complement strand
CCGTTTTCCCCTCCTAACTTGCCATTTCCCCTTTTCGCCCAATCCTCAGATGTTCATCTACCCGCCGAAATACGCACACGGATTATCAACCGTCATGGTGCGAATCGTCCCTTCGCTCACGCCAGCTTTGCTGAGCTGTGGCAGGATGTTCCGCATGATATGCGAATAGCTCCAGTTCGGGCTCTTCTTCATGAAGGCATCCCACTCCTTGGTCACACGACCTAACCAGCAACCAACGAAGTCATGCGACAACATGATGCGATCATAACCAACGGCCAACAAACCAATCAGTGAGGCCATACGCATCTTGTCACTGGCAATGGTCTCAATGCCGAAGCGGTCGAAACCAATCCACGCGCCGCGCTCTAGAATGTCGAAGTAATAGCGCATGTCGCCCACGCCACAGGCGTGACCAATGAGGACACGGTTAAAATCCACCCCTTCCTCAGCAAAGACATCAAGGGTCTCGCGTCCGAAGGGCCCCAGTTCATCGTTGTGGCAGAGAATCGGCGCACCGGTCGCTTTCTGGGCACGGGCAGCAGCGCGCAAGCACTTCTCTTCATGGACACCAATTTTCGTGGACGTCTCAGTCATGCCAGGAATACCACCAGTGGCGGTTTTAATAATCCCGGCTTTGATGCCAGTCTTGCCGATCCCTTCAGTCAGCTCACGCACATAGACTTCAGCAATGTCATCGGCTGGGAGCGTACGGAAATGCGGGGGAATCCCTAACGCTTCGTTGTAAAGACCAGTGGCAATCACCACACGGATGCCAGCCTTCTCGGCTACTTCTGCCGTAAACTCGGGGTTGCGTCCGAGTTCCATCGGACACGGATCAACCATCGAGGTCACACCCAGTTTCTTGACCTCTTTCAGGCGATCAACGGCTTTGGCAACTTCTGCGTTACGGTTGAAACCTGTATTGTCAAATTCCCAGCCAGGAAATCCGGCAGTGATATGTTCGTGAATAAGCGTGAACCCGAGATCTTTCGGCGCACACGTCCCGGTCGCTGTGTTAATGGTCGGCATGAAAACCCTCCTGTCATGTGTAGAATTAGCAACTGTCTACCCTAGATACTTTAAGAAGTACAGACTCTTTCCACATGGGTTTGCTAACTCCGTACAGTGCTTAGCAAACCCGCTCCAGTCCTAGCGTAGCGCGATATTTTTACTTTTTCCCTTTTCTCTCCATTTCTCTCGTTTTCACAACAATCACGAAAAGTGAAACAATCGCGGTTCTCGGCGATAGCGGGTTGCGTTTGCTGTTGTGCAATGAGGAACCAAGCAGGGGTCAGAGGAGCGGGATAAATTCCTCTGTAGAGAGTCCGGCATCGTCCAAGATACCGCCCAGCGTACCGGGCTTTACAATCTTCCCGGCATGGACAGGGACAACCGCACGTTTACGACTCTGCGGGTGAACAAGAATAACGTGACTTCCTCGTTGCCTATCAGTGACAAAGCCAGCCCGTTTTAGCGCACGCACGACGTCATCACCGGTAATCCGTGGAAGCTTCATTATGCTGCCGCTTCAATTTGCTGGGTTACAACGTCAGCAGGAGGAGGAAGCCCCTCGTCTCGTAGGCTTTCGAGATACAAGGCAATGGCTTCTTGGATATTCGCCAATGCCTCTTCTTTCGTGTCTCCTTGTGAGTGGCACCCCTTTAAAGCGGGACACCACACATGGAAGCCACCTTCTTCTTCGGGCTCAAGAATGACGGTGTAGCGCATAGATTCCCTTTCCGTGTACCGTGTTGAAAGTATAGGCGCGAGAGAAGAGGAGAGCAATTGAGAAAAAATCGTACTCACGGTTGCCACCGTAGGCTACAACATTCCGCCCCTCTGGGGCTCACACAACCCAACCCCTAACACCCAGCCCCCAATCTTCACGGGAGCATCGCAACACGAACACCGCCATCGCGAAGGGCGTAGCGCGGGGGGAGCGTGAAGCGGAAGGCACAGCGCGCGCTAGACGGATCGCTGAAGTACGAGCCGCCCCGTAGCACACGGAAGTCCCCATTCTCCGGCCCTTGCGGATCACAATCTGGATTTGGCCGTTGTTGGTAATAAACTTTCCTATACACATCCTGCACCCACTCCCGCACGTTACCGTGCAGGTCGTAGAGTCCCCAAACATTGGGTTTGAGCTGACCGACGGGATGTGTTGTACCTCCAGAATTCTCGTTGTACCAGGCATACTCCTTCAATCGTCTTCCATCGTTACCAAAACAGTAGTCTCCTGTAGCCCCTGCACGACAAGCATGCTCCCACTCTGCTTCTGTTGGTAAACAATATGCTTTTCCTTTCTCTTTCTCTGCCAGCTTTTGCAGAAAATCTTGCACATCGTTCCACGACACGTTTTCCACTGGTAAGTTCAGGTCACCTTTGAATTTGAAACTGCTGGGATTATTTCCCATCACTGTTTGCCATTGTTCTTGTGTCACCTGATACTTGCCAAGGTACAAAGGCTTACGGATCTGCACCCGTCGCACTGGCTTTTCATCTTCCCTCCCGTTCTCTGATCCCATCAAAAACTCTCCAGCAGGAATCAAAACAAAGTCCATACCGATGCTGTCACAAATAGTAGGAGGAAGAATCAGGCGAGAAGGTTCGGATGGTTCGGATGGTTCGGATGGTTCGGGGTTTGGTGGAGGTTGGAGAGGTGGTGGTTGCGGGAGGAAACCGTTCCTACCGCTGATACGGCCAGACCCTGCGCCGGTGCGCTCACCGGTACCATCTTGTCCAGCACATTAGCGATCTCCTCCACAATTGCCGTCAGGTGATCGTCAATCTGATGCTCCGTTCCTGCAGACAGCGGCGTTCCACCGCGCGGGCGGAGTTGCATTTGAGCTAACCACTCGACTCTCCGCCAGGCACATGGTCGTAGCAGGACAGGAAAGATCGCCAGTCCTTCCCTGTCTCGACGTTCAAGTAATCGTTTAATCTCTTCACGCAGGATAAATGAGGAAGTCAATGAATTCGCTGATACCAAGAAAATCGCCACACTCGCCGCATTCATCGCATCTTGGATCTTCTTGAACCAGGCATCACCAATGCGGATTTCATCATCAGTCCAAAATTCGAGCTGTTCCTGTTGCTGTAGCACGCCAAGATGCGTGACCAACCGATCTTTCCAATCCGTGTCTTTGTGGCTGTAGCTGATGAAGATTCTGTGCTTGCTCATCAAGTCGGTCGCTCCCCCTACCTTGAAGTAACGAATCCCCCGGCAGCAATCAACAGTTCACGTTCTACAATTCGGCCTGGATGATTAAGCTGAAGTAAACGAATGGTAACACGGCCAACTGGGGTTGAAGAAACGAAACGCGCATTATGAAGTTGAAAATGATCAGCCCAACTATCACGGCGAGGGTGATACAAGAAAGTGAGTTGTTCAGTCTCTGGATCGAGAGAAGCGATATCGCTTCCTTTGTATTTGTTACATAGTGCACACGAGAGCGCTAAATTATCACTTTCCGTTAAACCACCATGCTTCTGCGCGATGATGTGATCGATTTCGTGTGACGTAAATCCAGTTTGTTCAGGCGTTCTACAGTACTCACACCGTTCTCGTGCTCGCTCAATAACCAACCGCCGCAGTGCTGCTGAAATATAATCTGTACTCACGCCGACTTCTGTTTCAGGAGCGCTTTGGCTTTTGCCATGCGCACAATATGTTCCAAATATTCATATTGCGCCCACTCTTGTTCTTCAGCATCAGTTAGTCCTTCTGTACGGTTTTTCTCTAGAAGGGTACTGATGCGCTGTTGTAGTTCTTCCGATGGACGCAACGCCAGAATCTCTTCAGGCGTCGGAAGTCCTGCAAGCATTTCAATCACCGCAGCAACACCTTTAAATCCTGGCTGGGTAGCAGCACTGAGTTCACGTAACCCCAGCTCTAGAATTCGTGGAAGCTTATCCTCAACAGGTCGTAGTCGTGTCGCCAGTTCATCTGGAACATTCAGTGTAATTTCCATATTTGTATTCCTAGCAGAGTCGAGTAATTCGATGCTAGAGACAGAAACGGTGGGCAATG
>JAYVFX010000469.1:0-3154 GCA_043772795.1 Deltaproteobacteria bacterium | reverse complement strand
TGTCGGGACGATGGGAGAGCCGGGGTTAGGCAAGTCGCGGTTGTTCTATGAATTGGTAGGGGCGTATAATCATACGCCCCTACAGATACACGGCTGTCTCGTGCTGGAAGCCTACTCGGTCTCGCATGGCAAAGCGTCACCCTATCTGCCAGTGATCGAACTGTTGAAGAGTTACTTCCAGATTCAGTCGCAAGATGACGAACGAACACGCCGTGAGCGAGTAATCGGCAAGGTTCTTGGATTGGACCGGAGTCTGGAAGAGACGCTGCCCTACCTCTTTGCCTTGCTGGGGATTGAAGAACAGCCCTCGCCGTTGCAGCAGATGGACCCGCAGATACGGCGCAAGCGGACGTTTGACGCGCTCAAGAAGTTGTTCCTGCGCGAGAGTCTCAAGCAACCATTGATCCTGATCTTCGAGGACTTGCATTGGATTGATGCGGAGACGCAAGGATTCTTAGATATGTTCAGTGAGAGCGTGGCCAGCGCCAAGCTACTGCTCTTGACCAACTATCGCCCCGAGTATCGCCATGAATGGGGGCAGAAGACGTATTACACGCAGCTGCGGCTGGCGCCGTTAGGACGTGAGGAAGCGGAAGAGTTTCTTACCGTTCTGTTCGATGAGTCTAGATCCCCTCTCCCTCGAGGGGAGAGGGTACCAGAGAACAACCTCTATGCCCTCAAACAACTCATCCTGGACAAGACCGAAGGCACGCCGTTCTTCATGGAAGAGATTGTGCAGGAGTTAGTGGAGCAAGGGGTGCTCGCACGCGACGCCGTAGGGGCACGGCGCGCCGTGCCCCTACCCACCGATTTGCATATTCCGACCACCGTGCAAGGTGTGCTGGCCGCACGCATTGATCGTCTCGCCCCAGACGAGAAAGCCCTGCTGCAACAACTCGCCGTCATCGGGCGCGAGTTTCCGCTGAGCCTGGTCCGCCACGTCCTCCCGCAACCCGAAGACGACCTCTACCGCTTGCTCTCCTCCCTCCAGCACAAAGAGTTTCTGTACGAACAGCCCGCCTTTCCCGAAGTCGAATACCTCTTCAAGCACGCCCTGACCCAAGAAGTGGCGTACAACTCCGTGCTGATTGAACGTCGCAAAGCCCTGCATGAACAAACCGCGCAGGCGATCGAAGCGCTATTTCACGAGCAGTTAGCCGAGCACTACAGCGAGTTGGCTCACCACTACACGCGCAGTGGCAACACTGAGAAGGCGGTGGAGTACCTGCAGCTTGCCGGTCAACAGGCGGTGCAGCGGTCCGCGCACATAGAGGCGGTCACGCACTTCACTGCGGCTCTGGAGTTGCTCAAGAGCCTCCCAGATACGCTTGAACGCGCGCAACAGGAACTCACGCTGCAGCTCGCCCTGGCTCTGCCATTAATGGTCACGAAAGGCTTTGCTGCCCCAGAAGTGAGAGCAGTCCGCACGCGCGCGCTCGAGCTGAGTCAGCAGGTCGGTGAGACCCCCCAGCTCTTCCCGGCGCTCTGGGGCGCGTGGGTCTTTTATTCGATGCGGGGAGAGTTGCAAACGGCGCGGGAATTGGCTGAGCGACTACTCCCACTGGCGCAGCGTGCGCAAGACTCTGCTCTCCTACTGGAAGCACACTTTGTATGGGGGTCGGCCTTGTACCTTTTAGGGGAGGTCGTCGCAGCGCGCGCCCACTACGAGCAAGCCCTTGCCCCGTACGACCCGCGGCAGCGTCATTCTACAGTTGCTCGTGATCCGCTTGGATCGGATCGCCGCGCTACTGGTCCCTCCGCTCACGCTCACGTCTTGTGGTTGCTCGGGTATCCGGACCAGGCGCTGAGCCAGAGTCGCGCAGCGCTGACCCTGGCTCAGGAGATTGCTCACCCTTTTACCACGGCTGTTGTCTGGATGCGTGATATCATGTTCCATCAGTTCCTGCGCGAGGCACGGACAGTGCAGCAGCGGGCCGAAGCACTGATTGCACTCTGTAACGAGCAAGGGTTTTTGGCTTTTTTGGAAGGGTCCATCACAGGGCGTGGCTGGGCACTGGCCATGCAAGGGCAGGAAGAAGAAGGCATCCAACAGATACGTCAGGGTATGGCCGCCGATCGGGCCAGAGGGATGGAGCTGTTCCGGCCGCATCGTCTCGCATTGCTAGCTGAGGCGTATGGGAAAGCCGGACAGGCCGAGGAGGGGCTCAGCGCGCTGGCCGAGGCGCTGGCTATGGTGGAGAAGAATGAGGAACGCTGGTGGGAGGCTGAGATCTATCGCCTCAACGGTGAACTCACACTCCAAAAGTTCCAAGTTCCAGGTTCAAAGTTCCAAGTTGCCGACTCCCGACCCCTAGCCCCCGACCCCCAAACGGAAGCCGAAGCGTGTTTCCTCAAAGCTATTGAGATCGCGCAAAAGCAGCAAGCCAAGTCGTTGGAACTGCGGGCGACGATGAGCCTAGTCCGGCTGCGTCAATCACAAGCGACGGAACAAGGATCACGCACTACGCAACACGAAGCACACACGATGTTATCCGAGGTTTACCACTGGTTCACGGAAGGGTTTGACACGAAAGATTTACAAGAGGCGCAGGCGCTGATTGAAGAATTGAGCCATTGAGGTCATAAAGTCTCGACGGATGCCGTAGACAAATGACACTTATCAAAAGAAAGGGAAGTCCTATGACAGAGCCAGTGACCTTAGCGCAGGTTGAAGCGTTGGCGGCACGGTTGCCACTGACTGAACGCTTGCAGCTTGTTGCTCATGTCTGCGAGCAGTTGAGCGTTACCTTACCTACCCTCACAACGGAGCAGCAAGCAACGACGCCGAAGGAACAAGGGCAAACCACCAAACTGACACAATGGCTAGCCGAGTGCGAAGCGGTCGCGGAATTATGGACGGGGGAGTTCGACTCGGCGGATGATTTGCGCCGCATGCGAGAGGAAAGGTAGCGGCAACATGGCTGAGCGCTGTATCGACGCCAAGGAGCAAAAATTCCAAATCCCATCTCCCAAATCCTAACTCCAGGCCAGACCTGAGAGGAGAACCCATGAAGCTCTATCGTGACTTTACCTCTCGCATCTGATCACTCGTGCTGCTCCGTATAGGTAAGAGATAAGGATTTCAACACAGCCCAAAAGCATGGAGGAACGCATGACAGATAGAGATGACCGTGGGACGAATTCACCCACCCAC
>JAYVFX010000468.1:0-3961 GCA_043772795.1 Deltaproteobacteria bacterium | reverse complement strand
CGGACTCCCCCTCTTCCTGTCAATCGCCGTTGCGGTAAGTTGTTTCCTGTCACGGCCTAAGAAGACGGGCGAGTGACAGTTCCGTCAAAAATTTTCAATCTCTCTAACAGGTAGTCAATGTCCTGCTCAGTCTGCGTTGCGGACACTTGCAGCCTGATTTCTTCATCGCCTTTCGGGACGATTGGATAATTCAGGCCAGTGACGAGGATGTTGTGGGCGAACAGATGGGCCACGAGTGCAGCGGTTTTCTCGGTATCACGGACGAAGATCGGGACGATGGGATGAGCGCCCATGAGGGTTTCATATCCCAGGTCTGTCAGCCCTGTTCTCAATTTGCTGGCAAGTTTGCGTAACTTGGCTAATAATGCCAAGCCCTCGGCACTGTCCAGAATCTGAAGAGATGTGCTCGCGGCAGCCGCCTCCGCCGGGCTGATCGGATTGGAGTAAATATACAAATGGTACCGTTTCTCGCAGATACGCGATGACCGCCGCAGTGGACATCACATACCCGCCGTTCACGCCCAAGGCCTTGCCTAATGTGCCAATGAGAATGTCCGCCTGGGCATTGGTGTATTCTTCCGTCCCGCGGCCGCTGCTCCCCAACACGCCGACGCCATGAGAATCATCCACGATCGTGATGACTCCTTCTTCGTACTCCGATTCATGTTGTTTACAGATGGTGACGATTTCATGCAGAGGTGCATGATCCCCGCGCATACTAAAGACGCCGTCGGTCACCACACACACCCGTTTGACCTGCCCTTTGTAGGTGGCAAGAAGTGTCTCTAGTGCCTGCATATCGACATGCGCATAGACGGCTTTCTTAGCTGGCTGGGATAACCGTATCGCGGTAATGTTGTAGCCGTTATGATGAATCAGGCGGCTGCTCTCCGCTTCCATGAGGTCTATTGCTGCTTTCATCGCATCCGGCATGTACATCATATCGCGGTAAGTGTGCGCTTTCGGAGCCCAGTCGGCGGCGGCTTCGTCAACGCCATCCATGTCTATGATGGAGACGAAAAGATCGCCTCAGTTGACCATCTCAGTGTGAATCCCCGTGAATGGCATGTGGAACGGATGGAGATTCCCGAGCGACCGCACATTCGCTGGGGCGTTGGGATCTCGGTCTTGGTGGGCCTTGCGCCCGACGGGCGCGAGATTGAGTTCAGCGCTGCCGGGAGCGAGTTTATAGCGTGACTACAAGCACTGTGAGTTCTATGCATCAGATTTATGTTGCCAGGGAAGGTGGCAAATTGTTTGCCATCTTCCTCCTCCTGGCGTTTCTATTCTTACAAATAGGAAATAACGGCGCTCATTATTACCAAAAGTGAGAAAGCACGAGCTGCTCTCGTCGCGGGTATCACGAAAAGGCCAATCATTATCCAGACGTACCCGGATGGCAAGACACTTGCTACGACAAAGGGTGAGGGGGTGATGGGTGCGTTGAAAAAGTGCCTGACTTGCAACACCTCTTCTAAGCCACCTGAGGAGAATGAGGTACTCCTCACGGAAAAAGAAACAATACGTGAGCACATACCAGTGAAGGTTCTAGTTTTTGTTAATCCTCCGCTTGACCTTCTTTAGAGCAGCGAACAATCAAAGGAGATTGTTATGAGCTTCTATTATCGGATTCATCGTTGTTTTCCGTCTCGTACTTCGGCTTTACGTTTCAGGGTGGCCCTTGTTATCGGGGCATGCTCGGTTCTCCTCGGTAGTCCCGTTCACGCTACAGAGTACCATACTTCCCCTACTCTCAACGCTGATAAGACCTGTGTCGAGGACTTTGAAATTAAGGCCAACGCGCTCCAACCTGGCGACACACTAATTGTCGGCGCTGGCACCTATTCGCAGGGTTGTCGCCGGTTGATAGCGGGTAGAAAAGGTACGCTCACTCAGCCCATTATTATTCAGGCAGAGGCGGGCACAGCGCCGATATTAACTCACCCGAAGAAAAGCAAGCAAAACAATCTCGATCTCGAGGACGTTGAGTACATCACTATTCAAGGGCTCCGCTTCCAAGGTGGTGAGACGGGCATCAATATCCTGAAGGGCCACGATATCAAGATCAAGGATAGCGAAGTTTATGAAACGCTTAATAACGCCATACGTGCGAATACTGCGTATGCGGGTGTTGTGAATGATGTGAGCGCGCTGACCATTAGCGGCAATCATATCCATCACACCGGCTTGGCGGGAACGTCTGAAGGCGAAGGTCTGTATCTAGGGTGCCATGATGGAAGCTGCATTGTCTCCAATAGCTATATTACTAATAATAACATCCACCATTTGCGGGCGACGACCAGCGGTGGCAACGATGGGATTGAGGTCAAGTATCGTTCGTATGGCAACTTCATTCGCGATAACGTGATTCATGATACTAACATTGACGGCAGTTTCCTTGCATTATCGTGTATGGAGGAGATGCTTCCGATCGCATCAACACCGTAGAACGCAATGCCGTGTGGAACTGTAGTGAAGGTATCTATGCGGTGTCTGATGCCGTGGTGCAGAATAATCTGATTTTGCAGTCGACCTGGGGCCTGTGATGCGGACAGTACTGGTTGCCAGGCGGCGGTCGGGCCATTGTCACAACACCAAGTGAAGCCAGCTCAAACCTCCGCAGAGGGGCGCGATAGTACCAGCGAGGATTGACCATCCGACGAAAGAGTTCATATATGCGACACTACCTGCCCATTCATGTTGTGAGGACCTGAAGGAGACGACCATATGCTTGCGAATAGTATTGTCCGTGCGATGTCAACGGGTGAGGCCATGAATTATGGGATTGTAATTGTCACAGCGTTGATTCTCGTCTGCGATATCTGGTTTGTGCTGTTCCACCAACCGCGGGAACATGAATAGAGCCATGAGCCAAGCTGGGTGCGGTGGTGATCCTCATCGCGCGCACCCTGCAGTGGCCTCCGTTAGAGTACGTTGGATTTGCACGTCCTCACGTCTAACCCGCAACCTCCGCCCCATCTATACAGTGTTAGGCCACAAGCTGCGGAGTGCCGCTGGCAACATGTGTTTGACATCGGCGATCTCGCCAGCCGTGACATGCGAGGCGAGCACGCGAAAGACAGCGCGCGCGACGTTCTCGACGTTGATGGTCTCGCTATCGTTAAACGCGTGGCGAATATGGGCGAGGAACTCTGCTTTCTGCCGCTCCTTTACCGGCTTGCCGGTGAGCGTCCAACCTTCGTAGTAAATCCCCCGGATTAACATCGGCAACTGGGCGCCGAGGTGTGTGGCTTCTTCAATCGAGAGATGATCGCGCAAGGCATGGAGCACGGACCGCAGGGCGACATACGCGGCCTTACGGTCCCCCTCGCACGCCAGCTCCGTCATGATTTCATTGAGCCAAAGGTGGGTTTTTTGCAGCGTCGCATCGAACGCTTCTAATCCTGTCGTACTCATGATGTTTCCTCCTGTGATGATCCGTGGGTTATGCCGGAACCTCAAGCAGGGTCCGACATTGAGCGTGGAGATAGTGAAAACGAGACTCTTTTGGGGCCACTACCGTATAGAGTTTAATCGGCAATGTCAGGAAATCGCAAACCAATGTGCCGTGCCAGTACGCTTTCATAGACAGTGCTCCTCTGTTGCTTGTAGTGAGAGCAAGAAGTGCGCCGGAGCGAATGCGGTATCTCGTGCCCCAACAACCCACAGTGTTCTCAATTACGAGAAAAAGTGGGGCGAAATTCGTACAAATGAGAAACATTTAGCTCGGTCTGGTCGCAGTGTGATCGCTATACCGTCGCGATACCGATCGGGGACATCAAGCGTGGTTCTTTCCATCGTTACAAATGCGCGAAAACTATTTCCTGAAGATGGGAAACTATAGTAACGCTCCAGCAAGATCTGGAGTGGCCATTTGTGCTCTTTGCGGTCAGGTCCTCTCTCCCCTGGTGGGAGAGAGTCAGAGAGAGGGGGTAGTGGCGGCGTTCACCCTCTCCTGTGT
>JAYVFX010000467.1:0-3444 GCA_043772795.1 Deltaproteobacteria bacterium | reverse complement strand
TCCATCCTACACCTGCCTTGAGGTAACATTTAAGGCACGTGATGGCACAAGATGCCAAGCATGGAAAACTCCCCCTCCGACTTTTGTCAGTCAACCAGGCCGCGCCCCTCAAACATGACGTTGGGTAATGCGAAACGAATCGAGGGATTAAAATGTCAGATGACTTCGCTGAAGAACGAGCAAAGGCCGAAAGCTGAGTCAACGGCTACACAGCTACTGCTGTGGGGACTGTTCTTGCAACGGCTCTAATACCCGGAGCAGCGACGGCAATTTTGTGCGCTCTGGAAGCGACGATGTGTTACCAAATTGGTAAGATCTACAAGAAAGAGTGGTCAATGAGCGAAGCCACAGCAGCGGCTGGTGTGGGGACTTGCTGCCCTTGTCGGGCAGATTGCCGCCCTTGACCGCAATATTAACTGGACCCTTCGCATTTGCTATCAAGCCCGTAATCGCTGCTGGAATTGTGAAGGTGATGGGACAGCTAGTCATCAAGCACTTCGAACATATTGCCTGAATAAGTTCGTAAAAAAATGTGTGGGTCATTGCCCAACAAGGAGATCAAGCAGACCTGCCATAAAAGCCGGCCGGCGGCCTAGCTGGAGCGTTAGGCTTCGGAACTCCCAAGAAGCCCTGTACCCGGGTTGAAAAATCGCAAATTTTCGTTTTGAATCAGCGGCGAGAGGAGCTATCGTATGACTTCATCGGTGCAGCAGCTTTTACATTCTTTTGACCTCTTGCTGGAGGCCGAACAGCAAGAACTCGCGTGGGAAATTCTCCGACGCACGGTCAACTTTGACCTGCCCGCCCTCTCCGACGAGGACCTTGTGTTGAGCGCCGAAGAACTCTTTCTGGAATTGGACTGTGGGGAGGCGCAACACAATGAGCAACCCTAACCGAGGGGAAGTGTGGATGGTCGATCTGGGGCTGGCGGCAAAAGTCCGACCCTGTCTTGTCCTCAGTGTTCCCGCGCTTGATCAAGACCGCTCTTTAGCGACAGTCGTTGCGCATACGACCAGTACACGAGGGTCGCGATTTGAGGTTGCCGTGCCGGTTCCGTTTCTTCGCACAGGCGGATTTGATGCCCAGAATTTAGTGACGATTCCTCATGCAAAGCTGATCAGGAAGCTAGGAGTCTTGTCCGCAGAACAATTAGCAAAGGTAGAAGTCGCGGTACGGTCATGGCTAGGGCTCTGACGCTGAGAACGGAGGGCGGCTCTCAACGAAGCCGAACCCCTATCCGCCCTTGATGAGGCCCGGCCTCGCCGGACCAGAGTGTCGTTCCGGCGAGCGTGCGTGACAAAGGTGGACGAGTACGCCTAGCTTCCTGTCGCAGAACATATTCGCACAGGGAGGAAGAGTTGATGACACCCTTATCTCCGACCCAAGCAGAAACCCATTTGCCGCACGTGGTCCAGCAGTTTGCCCAGTGGCGGCAGAGTCGTCCCCCGCCGCGCGGCTATCGCATTCCCGACCCGGTGTGGACCGCAGCGCTCGCTTTGGTGGAGGTGTTATCGGTGCCGCATGTGGCCCGACAGCTCCATCTCAAGCCCGCTGCCCTCAAGCGGCGGCGCGAGGGCAGGAACCGCACGCCGCCGCCATCCCCGTCCTCGCCAGCGCCGCACTGTGGAGAAGTCGCCCCCGCGTGGCGCAGTCCGAGGACGGCAGTAGAAATCCAGCGGCCCGATGACACCCGGCTCCGCCTCACGTATCGTGACGCGGCCCCGACCTTGGCTCCGTTGCTGCAGACGTTCCTGGAGGTCCGCTGATGGTGCAACTTACGCCCCAGAGGCGCATCTTTCTCGCCGTCGCCCCGATTGATGGGCGCAAAGGCATTGATAGTCTGACGGCTGGGTGTCGGCAGGTGCTGAGCGACAACCCGCTGGGCGGGGCGGTGTGCGTGTTCCGGACCCGCTCCGGCACGACGCGCAAACTCCTGGCCGATGATGGCCAAGGCTTGTGGCTGTGTACCCAACGCCTCTCCCAGGGCCGCTTCCACTGGTGGCCCACGACAACCGATCCGCGCGTGACGCTCGCCGCACAGGAATTGAGCCTTCTCTTCTGGAATGGGCATCCGGACCGCGCGCAGTTTGCCCCGCTCTGGCGACCCCTCACTGACGACGGCACGAGCGTGGCGGAGTAATTCCACGGCAGCCAGGCGCTGGGATGGGCAAATACTTCGGACGGTGTTCCTGCCCCGTTACGAGATAGTCCACCGCATTCCTCCCCGCCTGCACACAGGTGGCAATCACACGGGTGAGGATACTGGCAATGGAGGCACTATGCGCGGTGGCATAGAACACGGAGTTCTTGCGCTGGCGAAGGCACAATTGTAAGGCGCGCTCGGCGAGGTTATTGGCGAGCGGGGCCCCCGGGACCTGCACGATCCGTGTCAGCGTCTCCTGGCTCACCCCTCATTCCTCATGGTGACATGCGACGGTCTGCGCCGCTCGGTATACGTCGGCACCCTGCCGCCCATGTCCGGGTAGGGGCGGTTTCTGCTCTGGCGGCACCGTAGCGGTGGAAGATTGCACATCTGGTGAAATACTGGGCGACGGTTCGCTCCCGCCGCTGGAGGTCCCCTCCGATGCGGGGGGCTTGGGCGGTTTGGGCTGCTCGCCAAACACTCACGCCTGCACCCGCTTGAGACTCAGTTTCGCTTCCCGCAAGGCAAACAGCAGCCAACAGTAAACGGTCAGCACCTTCCCTAACACCTGCCGATCCTCGGCGGTGAGCGTGTTGGTTTCCCGCCGCGTCAGCAATGCTTCGCCCGCTTCGCGACTGAGCTGCCCATCGTCCGGTTGCTTCATGGCGGCTCCTCTCCGGCGCGCGACACAATCGGACACCGAGGGATGGTCTGGCTCTCGCCCTCACGCCTGATAATAGTCAATGCTCTCTCACCTCATGCTGACCAAGCCAGCGCTCTCCTGACACTCCGCTCCTCCCTAACTCATTGCCAGCAAGAGACGTGGAATACAAAAATCAAGCACGCGTGCCGGAAGGGTACATTGCATCTCTGTATGGGGTACCCCCCATCATTTTGCCAGCGATTTTCTATCGTCCACGGAGGCGTTCTGCTGCTCAGAAACAAAAGGCTCAACTCGTCCCCAACATTCGTGGCCTTCCGTCATTCCGGGCAAGGCCGCAGGCCGCGACCCGGAATCCAGGACACAAAGACTGGATTCCTGCCTGCGCAGGAATGACGGAAGGCCGTGTTTCTGCTAACGCGCTGAGTGCCCGCGCTCTGGGCGACTCAGAAGAACAACCCTGTTCCCGCTCCGGCCTCACAGCGAATCCAGAAACGCTGATATTTGATTTTTCTGCGCATTAGATAGTGTATTGTATCTATTTGTTATACTCGTCGCCTGCCCGGCATGACGACGAATGGCTTCCGGCTTGGTAAATGACAGACCGTCGTGCATCAGGCGGTTACGAGTCCTGAGTGCC
>JAYVFX010000466.1:0-4291 GCA_043772795.1 Deltaproteobacteria bacterium | reverse complement strand
AGCGTGCGTACGCCAACTTTCTGTAGCGGTGCCGGGACGTCTCCTTTCGCAATGCGTAGCGCAAATCCTTCAACAACCGCGGTTTTACCAACGCCAGCTTCACCAGTGAGGATCGGATTATTCTGTCGACGGCGCATGAGAATATCGATGACTTGGCGGATCTCAAAATCACGACCAAGAACTGGATCAAGCGCGCTTTGACGTGCGCGTGCGGTCAGGTCAACGGTATACTGATCGAGGGCTTGAGTCTTACCTCCAGAGGTAACAGACGGTCCTCCGGCCTCGCCTTGCGGTTGCTCCTGTGTCCCTGCGACTCCCTTATCTTCGGCTGAACCAGCAGTGAGATCAATGAGATTCTTCTTGAGCGACTCCAGCGAGATACGATCAAATTCTTTGGAAATATCGCGTACCAAACGAGCCATATCGTCGTCGCTCAACAGCGCAAGGACGATATGACCAGAGCGGATTTTCGTGGCCCCGTATTCGATAGATGCCGATAGCCAGGCATTTTCAAACAAGCGCGGCAGACGCGGAGATAACGCGGGTGTACGGGCATTCCCAGTCTTTAAACGGTCGAGCGCACGTGTGACATCCTTCGCCAGGCGGCCGGTATCAACTTCGTAATAGCGGCAAATACGGGCGAGGTCGGTATCGTTCGCTTCGAGGAGTTTGAGGAGGACATGTTCGACATCAACATCGTAGTTGGTCCGTGAGAGACAGAGTCCCGCTGCCCCTTCCAGCACTACACGACAGGTGTCGTTCAGTTTACCAATCAGCGACTTGAGACTTACGTTCATTTCCTACTCCCTTACGCTAAAGCCCATACACCGCAGTTCAGGCGTCAGGTATGGCTCCCAGCTGGGTCAAACGCCCAGTGAATACTGCATCTTCTGCATCATGGGTAAATTCTTTCGTCTTTAACCAAGTGGACCACCCCAAGCGCGGCGCTCGCTCGCCTCTCGCTCCCAGTTGACACCGAGGTACTTCTGGAGCCTTGAGGATCAGTTGCACCTCAAAATCAAACTCTTGCCCGACGATAAAACGGGCAAACTGTACGAGTAACTGAAAGCGTTTACTGTCCGGGAGAAAGCGATTGAATTCAGCAAATGACAACGCTCCCAGGCGCAAGCGAAATCGCGCTTGTTGATCCCACACGCGATTCCCCGCGACGGCACTCACTCCCAACACATTGTTAGCTTCGCCACCCAACCGCGTGCAGTTTTCTGGCGATAGCATGAGCCACTGACCCATAAATTGGGCAACCTGGACCGGGATGGCAAAGAAATCTTGCAGAATTGCACCCAAAGCGCTGGCAGAATGCGGATGCTGCCCGAGCAACCCGGCATAGAACAGTAACGCCTCATCACCAAATTGCAGCCGTCCTCTGAGTCCTTTTGTCCCCATGCCAGTCAAGTCGAATAAGGCGAGCGAGAACGTGTCGAACTCTGCGCGTTTGGCGACCGCCTGTTCATAGGCGATCGGGAATCGATACTTCTCCCAGGCGCGATAAAACAGCGAGATCAGTCGATGATTAAAAAGATCAAGGAAGTCGCGTAAGACATGATCTTTGCGCCGCATGCGTTCCTGCAGCGTTTCGGTGTAGTGGCGCGGAAGCACTCCGAGAAGCCCCATAAGACCCATAAAGGCGACTGTCATTTCCGGGGGATGTGTCCCGTTGTCTCCATTGGTCACTTCGTAGATTTCGCTGGGAGGAAATTCCAACGACACGCGCGTACGGAAGCGCACGGCCTCCTGCTTTGGTGTCGCAGTGTGCCCCACAGGTTGCCGTTCGGGATGCAGACGCTCCAATACCCGTACGGCTTCAAAAAAATCGAAACGGTACCCTTCGCTGAACAATTCATCAGCTACAGAAGGATCTGTTCCCCGGCTCTCGGTGGCCATCGCTTGAGCGGCTCCTCACGTTGTACTGTTCGAGCAACAAGTTGGGTAAAAGAATTGAGCGACGTATACAGTCCAAGAAATTTCTCCAACACGGTCGCAAAGAGGAATACTCCACTACCAACGTACTTCTCTTCATCAAACCGAATTGTCACTTCCAGCCCACGGCAGAAGCCGTTCCAGGGCATCGAGGCCGGACGGGCGACAATGCGACGGCTAGACAGATTGGTAATCCCATTGATCTGCTGGTTCACCACATTCGACGAGGAGAAATCATATAACTTAAGAATCTCTTGCAACGCGTCTTTCCCGCCTTCACAAAGAGAGAGATAGTTTAGGGACAGGTGCGAGATCAAACGCCACTGGGCTCCGCGACGTAAGGATGGGCGCACAGCCTCTGTCGGCTTGCGCAAACAGGTAATGCGTGAGAGTGGCGCAGCTCCTTGGATCGTGAGATTCCCGCTTACCCCGCCGAACGGCAGCTTCGCGGGTAGATCTCGATTGGTGCACGTCACATGCAGTGTTAACGTCTCGGCAGACGGCAGCGTTGGGCGAAACTTAAGGTCGACCAGAGAGAGATAGACCTCAGTGCCGGCATCTCCTTTCCTAGAGGATGGCCTTCGCACTGCATACCAGAATGCCTGTTGCTGTTCTCGCTCTGCTGCATGCTTAAAAGAATAGAACGGCTCAAAGGCGGTGAGTGCTGATTCGTATGGGGAGATACTAGTAACCGAATCAACGGCATATACTTCGGTCGACTCCTGATGGCCCACATCGGGAATGACACGATACTCCGTCTCTGTATGGGTCAAACGAATAGGCTCTGCGACTTGCGAAAATAGGTTGACTATCGGCGCGCACCCCAGACGGAACGTCTCAGGCCTGAGCGGCTGTTCGAGTCTGGGGGTCTTATCGAGGAAGAGGAGGATTTCCACCCCTTCACGGAACTTCGCTCTGGCTGCCTGCTCAAGACCGTACAAGTCAAAAAACAGGAACTTGTCGGGAAAGGCAAAATATTCCTGCAGTAACCGATAGCCAAGAAATGACCGGGCAGTATAGGGAAGCATGCCTTCGTCCGGACCGAAACCCACAGCTCGCAGGCAATCAGGGCGTAGTACGATCGATTTTGCTTTTGGATCATCAAGCGGTCGTAGATGGACTTGTGTGACATGGCCAAATAGCAGCTCGTACAGAGCATGAACGAATGGGCCTTCGCCGTCGAGGAAAAAACGAACATGCTCGATCGCCAATTCGCTGAGCACTGCACCACCGACACACCGCAGTTCCAGTCTGATCGCCGAGGCTGCTTTGGGCGCTGAGCCGACACGATCAGGAGCGTCAAGCTGTGCTGCACTTACCTTGAATGGCCATAAGGTCACGGGATAGCAAGTCCGAAACCGACACGGTGCTCCCTGCACCGGTGCAGAATAGAGAGCAGATCCTGTCGGAATGTGATAACCACGGGTGAGATTCCCCTGATCCGGATCAAGAACGAACTGGGCAATCGACATCGATGGAACCGGAGCCAGAAAGTGGGGGTACAAGACGTTCAAAAGGGCATCGGTGATTTCGGGGAATTCGTCGTCCAATTTGTGCTGGACACGGGCGCTCAGAAACGCAAACCCTTGGATCAGACGTTCGACGTGCGGGTCCTCACATTTTTCCTCTTCAAGCAAGAGGCGACTGGCGATCTTCGGATACTTGGCAGCAAACTCTGCCCCCATTTGACGAAAAAAGGTCAGTTCGCGCTCGTAGTAGATGAGGAGTGCGTCTTCCGCCATGATCGTTATCCTTGCACCACGTATTCCAGGGTATTCAAGCGGAGCTCGGCATCAAACGAAACTGGTTCCGAGGCTGGGGTCACCTGTAATACGGCTTCGACACGAAATCGTTGTGCACGGTCATTACGCTGTTGGTCTTCCATCACAACTCGTACATGTTTCAGTCGTGGCTCGAATGCCATTATTGTTTGCTCGAGGACACGTCTCATGCGTTTTCGATCACGTTCACTCAGGATATTAAGGGAGGTGAAGTCTGGTAAACCATACAGCACGAGGGAGCGGTTGAGTTCGATAAACTCAGGGGCGAGTTCATCGAGTGCTTCGCGGCGCGTGTTTAACAGCGCTTGCAGATCAAACGCGACAGATTTCTTCAAGTCCCGCACCTTTTGAAAGCGTTTGTCTGACGGTTCTGTCGAAACGTCTGGGTTATCGTCCAACAACCGATCAAAGATCGATGGAACAATATCCAGCTCATCACCCCTCGCCATTGATCCTCCCTCTTTCGGTACATGTCTCCTTAGTGTGAGTCTTGAAACTTCCATGCTAGTGCTTCATCTCATTGATTATGACGGGTACGATTCCGTCATGCCCGCGCAGGCGGGCATCCAGGA
>JAYVFX010000465.1:0-4036 GCA_043772795.1 Deltaproteobacteria bacterium | reverse complement strand
GCGCTTAAGATGCAGAGGCACGGGGATAATCACGTCATACGATTCTGACGCAAAGGGATATTGCGTGGCGGCTAGCAGTGCCAGCGTTTTCCCAACACTCAGATCGTGATTGTATTTGAATTTGTGGATTGCGGTGCTGAGAGGCTGCAGGTCAGTTTCTCCTTGTTGGTAATACGCCCAAGCCCGTGCACGACGAAACCGTGGTGGCTCGCTCAGACAAGGACCACAGAGATGGTCTGGCCCTTCGTCAGTTACGAAAGGGATGCCGCAGCATGAACAGAGAGGGGATGTGATCGGTTGGACGTGGGCCAAGCAGTGCAGGCAAAAACTCTCTTTTTCTTCGACGATTGCGGCGCAGCTCGGACAGCGCTGCGGATATAAAACGGCCAGGAGTGCGGAGAGAATTTTACCCACGAGGTGTATATAGCTTTCTAGCTGGAGTCCTTCAATTGCTTAAGAAATCTTATTTTCTGACCGATATTTTCAGGCATGAAACCATTTTTTCAAGGACTTGTTTTCGGCGTGGTCGTCATGTATGGGTACCTCAACTATGGCGCAGACCTGCTCGGCCCTTTCCACGGTTGGTTTGATGGCGCTGGCAATGGCATCAAGCACGACCGCATGCGAAAGGAAGCAGACAAGGCACTTCACGGTTTTCTGTTCCAACACGATACGGAAACAGGAACGAACGAGAAGGTCGCGCGCAGTTAGAAGGTTTAGGGAAAGTGGCCGTATGGATGAAGGCCGGACGCGCCTTAAAGGTGCGAAAGTTGGATTGGCACATGTGATTGGCTTGGGGTTGGTCTGTACAATCCACATCCTTACTGTCTAAATTAAGAAGGACTTTTTCTTAGTACAGCATCTAGTGGGGGCTGGTTTTCTCAAATCAACCCCCGTAATGCTTCTACGTGTGACTACAAGTACGAGGTCGGAATAAGAGAGACATATTTATGGATCTCCCCATCGTCAAGAGACTGAGACGAGAAGTTGACGAGTTACGGTACGAACTGCAAGTGCGCATTCCTAAGGATCTCCAAGAAGCGGCGGCCCAAGGTGATCTGAGTGAGAATGCAGAATACGAATCTGCCCGTGCACGGCAAGACTTTGTCCGTGCTCGTGTAGCTCATCTTGAGGAGCGGCTTCGCCAGCTCGTCCTCTACGATTTTTCCAGCATTCCACGTGATCGCATCGCGTACGGAAGTCGGGTCAAACTTGAGGATATGAATGACGGAGAGGTTTTAGAATACCAGGTTGTTTTTCCGGAAGAAGTTGATCCTGGGGAAGGGCATGTGTCGCTCAGCTCTCCGGTCGGTCAGGCGCTCTTACGCAAAGAAGTAGGAGACGAGGTGGAAATTACCACCCCACAAGGAAAGCGGACATACGAGATCATTCAATTACTCGCGCTACATGACCTGACTGCAGAGGCCGGCTCTGGACGCGAATAAACGCGAAGGCCTCTTGCGCACTGGCGTGGAATTGTCTAGTTTTGCGAGGGAAGTGAGAAGAGTGGGCGGTTCGCCCACTTTTTTTTTCCAGAATGCGAGCTGAGGTTGAAGACATAGTGCAGCGAGTGGAAGCCCTCGCCACTCCAGTTGTCACAGAGGAGGGCATGGAAATCTGGGGGGTAGACTTTCGTCCCGAAGCCGGTCGGTGGATCTTACGATTTGCGCTCGACCGTGACGGGGGAGTTACTCTGGATGAATTAACTCGTGTCCATCGGCAACTAAATGATCTGCTTGACGCGCACGACCCTATTCCGTGGCGTTACACACTGGAGATTTCGTCTCCCGGGATTACTCGCGCGCTCCTGCGTCCTGCACACTACCGCCGATATGAAGGTAGCCGTGTCCGTGTGCAAACACGTGTCGAACAGCAGGGGCAGCGAACGCTTCTGGGAATACTACGTACGGTGACGGACGACGGGATTGTACTAGTGGATGATCTTGCAGGTGAAGTACAGATAGCATGGGATGACATCCGGAAAGCAACAAACGAGCATGAGTTTCCGGCTCCACAGCAAAACAAGGGCAAAAGGCGACCGCATTGATTGAGGAGGAAGAGCATGCAGCAAGACCTCAACCGAGTGATCGATCAGGTGAGCAAAGAGAAAGGGATGGACAGGAGCGTCATTATTGAAGCCCTGGAAAGTGCTATGCTTTCGGCAGCCCGACGCACCTTTGGACAAAAGCAAATCGAAGCTAAGTTCAATCCCGATATCGGCGAGATCGAACTGTTTGAGATTAAAACCGTTGTCGAAGAAGTGACGAATACAGAGACCGAAGTATCGCTGGCAACCGCGCGTACTGACCTTGATCCAGAGGCCCAAGTCGGTGATGAGCTACTCAGCAAGCTGCCCGCCACCTCGTTTGGTCGCATCGCAGCGCAAGTAGCAAAACAGAGCGTGATACAAAAGGTGCGGGAAGCCGAGCGCGAGCAGATCTACAACGAGTTCAAGAACCGCAAAGGCGAAATCTATTCCGGCATTGTCCAACGGAATGAGAAGAAGAACATTATTGTGAACCTGGGTCGCACCGACGCTATCCTCCCGGAAAAAGAGCAAATTCCATGGGAGCGCTATCGACAAGGCGACCGCATCCGTGCCTATGTACTCGATGTTGATATGTCAAACAAAGGGCCGCAAATCGTGTTGTCCCGGACACATCCGGGATTTCTCATTAAGCTGTTCGAACAAGAGGCTCCTGAAGTCTATGAAGGTATTGTCGAGATTAAACACGCAGCTCGTGAACCTGGGAACCGTGCGAAAATTGCCGTACACTCAACCGACCCAGATGTCGACCCGGTTGGAGCTTGTGTGGGGATGAAGGGCACGCGGGTACAAGCCGTTGTGCAAGAATTGCGAGGAGAGCGAATCGATATTGTTCCTTGGACTGCGGACCCTGCTGAGTTTGTCTGCCGGGCACTATTACCCGCGAAAGTCTCTAAGATCATTCAGGACGATGAAGAACGCTCAATGGAAGTGATTGTTCCTGATGATCAACTCTCTTTGGCGATTGGTAAGAAAGGTCAGAATGTTAAACTTGCCTCGAAGCTCACAAATTGGCAGCTCCAGGTACGGTCCGAGTCGGAATCTGAACTGGAACATTCTCAGGCGTTAGCGTCACTCACGACAGTCGCCGGTATTGGCGATATGACTGCTGAGCTTCTTTATCAGCAAGGATTCAAGACGGCTGAAGAGGTTGCTGCTGCCGATATCGAGGCGTTACTTGAAGTCGAGGGTATCGGAGAAGAGAAAGCCGCCGCAATCCTTCAGGCCGCACGTGACTACATTGTGACAAAAGCGGCTGCCGTAGCAGCAGCCAAGGCGGAGGCTGCGATGGTGGAGGCTGCGATGGCGGAGGCAGCCAAGGCGGAGGCTGCGATGGTGGAGGCTGCCAAGGCGGAGGCAGCGCCAGTTGCTATAGAAGCAACGCGAGACGAGTAATGAAACGAACGGGCCCCATACGGTTATGCCTTGGTTGTGGCGAACGAGATGAACAGCCTCATCTCGTCCGTTTCACCCTGAGCCCAGATCAGACACTGATCCTTGGGGCAGGGCAAGGCCGAGGCGGGTACCTGCATCGACGACAACAGTGTGTGCAGGCGTTTGCCATGGGTCGAGCAGGGAGGGTCCGTTCTCTTGGTGTCGTACTATCGCGTGAAGCGCGGAAGCAGTATGCGGCACAGATCGAACAGCATGTGACGCAGTGGGCGGAGAAGTAACGAGGTCTTATGCCACGAAAACGTATCCATGAACTAGCCAAAGAATGGGGGATGGACACCCGGTACTTGTTGAGCAAACTCGAAGAACTCGGGGTCCAAGGGAAAAAAGCGCAAAGTACGCTGACAGCCGATGAGGTCGCGCTTGTTCGTCCAGGCCAGGCGGCTCCTGACACTGCAGTGGTGGTGTTGGGAGAGGAGAAGCTTGTCGGCGAGCGAATGGTCACGGAGCTTGATCAGCAAAACGAACAGGTCGTGACTGCGCGAGAAGAGATTCGAGAAAGTCGTATCAGCCAAGGGGTGATTCGGCGACGTGCTA
>JAYVFX010000464.1:0-3414 GCA_043772795.1 Deltaproteobacteria bacterium | reverse complement strand
GTCACGAATTGTTGGCACTGCATACTTGTGAATTTGCTCTTCATTCCCGCCATAGATCACCGGTGGCGGATAGCGACCAAAGACACCACATCCTGGATTGTATAAACCCTGGCGGTGTTGGGATATTTCTTCTAACAGTACGCTCATGCCGAAGGTACTCATCCCGCCACCGCCGTATTTTTCTGGCGCGGCAAGCGCCCACAAATGTGCTGCTTTGGTTTTCGCGGCAATACGGTGGTAATCGTCTTCTGCCAGGTCCTCTGCGTCGGGATCGACGCGTTTTTCGGCAGGAATAACTTCGTCATGAATAATACGGCGTACCTGGTCGCGCAACTGTACAAGTTCTGGCGGAATCGTGAAACCGGGGAATTCATTCATATGAAAATCTCACAACAAGTTATCACTTGTCAGTCATCAGTTTTCAGCTACAAAGGTGTACTGACTACTTCGCTTTGCGAAATTTCGGCAAACTCACTTCTGGTGAAGCATCATCGAACACAACTTCGACGGGAAGGTTGAGACGGAGATCGTTCTCTGGAACATCGGTTAACCAAGAGATCATGCGAACGCCTTCATCCAGTTCAATGACTACCGGGCTATAGGGAATATCCGCCGCAAATGGTGGTAACATAGGTTGCATTACCGTGGTCCACGAGAACACTTTTCCTTTGCCTGCCGATTGCGCCCATTCCCAATTGAAGGAGCCACACTTGGCGCACATGTCTCGCGGCACATGCCTCCATGCTTTACAATCTGTACAGCGCTGAAAGCGTAATTCGTGCTTCTTACAAAAGGCGTAGAACTCTGCCGCCATTGGATTGCGACGGCGTGGTAATGGTCTTTTGTAGGCTGTTTCTGCCATAGATTTTTCCTTTTTTAACATTCAACAGTGCTGTAGCCGTGAGGTACAGGTTCCCTCTCCCATGAGGGAGAGGGACAGGGCGAGGTCGCTGTTATCTCCGCAAAATCGCCAAACTGCCGTCGCCAAAATCACCCCAGCCGGTTACCAAACCGAGTTGGGCATCTTTCACTTGCCGCGCGCCGCACTCATGACGCAGCTGCCGCGTGGCTTCGACGACGTGGTTCATGCCCCACACGTGTGCTTCTGAATGTAACCCACCGTGTGTGTTGATCGGTAGCTCACCACCGAGTTCTAGACGCCCGCCTTTGACGAAATCCGCAACTTCCCCGCGTTTGCAGAAGCCGATGGCTTCGAGTTGCAAGAGTACGACATACGAAAAACAGTCGTAAATCTCAACAAAATCAAGATCCTTGAGGTCAATCTGCGCCATGCGCAACGCGTTCGGTGCGGCAAAGCTTAACCCAATGACAAATGGGTCAGGACGGGCAGGAATATCATCCGCAGGGTAGGGGTGCCCTTCAGCGATGCCGGAAATGTAGACAGGTGTATGTTTGAGATCTTTGGCGCGTTCTGGTGCTGTAAGCACCACCGCGGCTGCACCGTCCGTTTCCAAGCAACAGTCAAACAAGCGGAACGGTTTGGAGATCCACCGTGAATTGAGATAGTCGTCCATCGTGAGTGGGCGACCCCGCATGTAGGCCTTGTCGTTCAGCTGGGCGTGCTTGCGTGAGGCGACGGCGATAGCGCCCATCGCTTCGTCCGGGACGTTGTACATTTGCTTGTGACGGTTGGCGATCCAGGCATACCATTGCACTGGGACGGTGGCGCCATAGGGCAAATAATACTCACCAATTGTGGTGCCAAGCGCAGCTATCCCAGCGCCGTTGTCGCTCTGCGGATTACTGACACGCATGCTCGAATATCCGTTCCAGCCCAATGGAACCAGTACGTTTTTCGCTACTCCACAGGCGATGGCCATCGCAGCGCTTTGCAACGACGTGACCGGACTTGCTCCGCCCATATGGACGGTGACGGAGTAGCGGAGATCCTCAACCCCAAGATTGGCAGCGAAATGTTCAGCCGTAGACGGAAGTGGCGGTGGGATAATTCCATCGATATCGTGCGGCTTGAGTCCTGCGTCGGTAATTGCTTTCATTGATGCCTCGAGCATCAACGCGAGATCGGTTTTCCCGGAACCACGTGTATAGGCGGTCTCTCCGACCCCTACGATGCAGGCTTGATCTTTCAGTGAGTACATAACACCCTCCTTTGCCTCATTCAGTAACGGTGCGGATGGTATAACGGGAAGCCGATGATTGTAAAGGCAAGGGAGCAGGGAGCAGGGAGTGAGGAGTAAGGAGTAAGCGGTCATCGGGCGCTACTGCTGGCTTGTCCAGCAGTGCTGGGGTGCGTCCAGTACGAAGCACGCTCTTCCGTTCAGAAGTCTCGATAGCGTATACTAAAAGGCCGGAGAGGAACCGAGACCATGAAGATTCGTGACTTGTTTACATTACGCCCCCCCATTTTTTCGTTTGAATTTTTTCCACCGAAAACCTCACAAGAAGTAGAAGATCTCTTTGTGCGGGCGCAGGAGCTGAAACCCTTCAGTCCCAGCTTTATCTCTGTCACCTATGGTGCTGGCGGTTCGACACGTCGCAATACCATTGACCTCGTTTGCCGGTTTCAAGAGGAGCTAGGCATTCTCGGGATGGCGCACGTGACGTGCGTGGGCCATAGCCAGAAGGAATTGCGCGAAGTGCTGGCTGAGCTGAAAGAGCGTGGCGTGGAAAACCTCATGTGCTTACGTGGGGACCCACCAAAAGGGCAAACGGATTTTGTCCCTGTACCAGATGGCTTTGCTCATGCGGCGGAGCTGGTGTCTCTGGCTCGTACGCTAGAGGACTTCTGCATTGGGGTTGCCGGCTATCCTGAACCTCACCCAGAGTGTCTCGATAAACAGCAAGATCTCGGACATCTGAAAGCAAAAGTGGATTGTGGCGCAGACTTCATTACCACCCAACTCTTTTTCGATAACCGAGATTACTTCGACTTCTGTACACGGGCGCGTGAGATTGGCATAAAAAAGCGAATCATACCGGGTATTATGCCGATCACCAATTATCGTCAGATTGTGCGCTTCGCAAAAATGTGTGGTTCGTCTATTCCCGAGGCCTTACATAAGCGACTCGCTCCGGTGGCAGATGATCCTCTGGCGACACTAGAGATTGGAGTTGACTGGGCTTGGCGACAGTGCGAGGAACTGTTGGCTGGTGGTGCGCCTGGTATTCACTTCTATACGTTGAACCGTTCACTGGCGACACAGCGGATCTTCGAGCGCTTGCATCAGAGTAGTGTACGCACGCTGTTACCGTCGGCAGCGGCGTAAACGGGGCAACCAAAGAAAATGGGGCGAAATGGGTAAATGGCGAAATGGGTAAATGGAAAAAAAGAGGGAAAAGGGGAAGAAAATTTTACGGTTTCTTTATTCTTCCTTTTCGCCTTTTCCCCTTGATGAAATGCGGAGGTGAGTATGGCACATACAGCCGAACATC
>JAYVFX010000463.1:0-4471 GCA_043772795.1 Deltaproteobacteria bacterium | reverse complement strand
GCCAGGTTTGAAGTTTTCGACCACTACATCAACATGAGGGATCAATGAAGTTACCAACGCCATGCCGCGCGGATCACGCAAATTGACGCATAGACTCTTTTTCCCGCGGTTGTGTTGGACGAAGAACAGGCTGCGCTTGTTATAGACCGATGCGGATCGACTCATGTCTCCTTTTGGAGCCGGTTCGACTTTGATGACCTCCGCGCCCATCTCTGCGAACATACGGGTGCACGTCGGGCCAGCTAACGCACGGGTGAAATCGAGAATCCGTAAGCCAGTGAGCACATGGTCCATTTTTTCGGGCATGCGGTTGTTCCTCCAGTATCGTGTTCAAATCTTAGTTTTCAGGTTCACTGTTGGAGTAAAAGGGGAAACTTCTATAGGTCTCCTAAATGAGTTGTGCCCAAGGTAGCGGATGTCCTTGTAGAGACGCCCCGGCGGGGCGTCTCTACGCCAATGGGGATAATGCCTCAATCCACATTCCAAATAGGATTCCTATAGATACCTGTTCTTTTCGCCTCTTCACCATTTCGCCTTTTCCCATTGTCTCCGCGAAGCCTTATATCTCTTTCTCAATCAACACTCCGGCGTCGCGAAGCGTTTGCACTTCTTGTGATGACCGACCGAGGTAAGTAGTGAGAATTTCCTGGTTGTGCTGACCAAGGGTCGCGGCTTCAAGTGGCAAGTCTTTGGGGAACCGTGAAAACTTCAGCGGCATCCCTGGCATCTCGAAGTCTCCAGCCAGCCGATCGTGTACCGTACGTACGGTGCCGCGAGCGCGATGATGCGGATGGTGCACAGTCTCTTCCACCGATAACACTGGCGCAACCGGTACTTGGTGTTTCTCCATATGAGCAATCGCGCTGGGAACGTCGGGAAACGTTTGTAGCCAGTCCTCGATAATCTTCACGACTTCGGCGCGTCGCTGAAGTCGTTCCAGATCCGTACTGAAGTGTGGATTCTCCACAAGATCGAGGCGATTCATTGCCTGACAGAGATCTTTCCAGTGGTGGAGGAACGACATAATCACCAGATAGCCGCCGTTGCCGCGAAAGACCCCTCCTGGGCAGGCATACGTCATGTGACGTCCGGCGCGGGTCGGTTTCACTGTGCCACCACTGCCACTGTAGGCATGCACGTTTACCTCGTGATAGTGGTAGTACACATCAAGTAACGCGATATCTAAATGCTGTCCTTCGCCAGTGCGATCGCGGTACCGCAACGCAGAAACGATGGCCAACGCGGCATGTACGCCGGTGCTCACATCCCCCATGCCCACTAAGGGAATATACGGTGCATCGTCAGGATCACCAATCATCGACGTGACTCCAGAATATGCTTGCGCGATGTAATCGTATCCTGGCTTATTCGCCAGCGGACCGCTTTGACCAAGGGCAGAAATGGAGCAGAGAATAATACCCTTTTTCATTTCACGCAGACGGTCATACCCAAGTCCCATATCCGCAATAACGCCAGGCTTGAAATTCTCGACCACGACATCCACATGGGGGATCAGTTCAGTGATCAGTGCAAGAGCGCGTGGATCGCGCAAGTTCACGCACAGGCTTTTCTTGCCGAGATTTTGTTGAATGTAATACAGGCTGCGATTATTCCGATAATTGGAAAACCGCCGGGCCAGCTCACCGTTTGGGCCTGGTTCAACTTTAATCACTTCAGCGCCCATCTCGGCTAGCATGCGGGTGCAACTCGGCCCAGCCAGTGCTCGGGTTAAGTCGAGAACGCGCAGGTCACTCAACACATGATCTATCTTTGCGGGCATGGTTTCTCCTTCGATAGCATATTCATCTACCAATTTTGAAACAGGCCAAGGGTAAAAGGCGAAAAGGAAGCTAGTACTTCGTCCATGTGAAAATGAGGGGTAGGGAGACGTCATTCCCGCGGAAGCGGGAATCCAGATGGAACAACCAGCGGCTTCAGCTTGAAGTTCCTGGATGCCCGCCTGCGCGGGCATGACGGGAACGAACCCCTCAAAATCATGCAGACAGAGTACTAGAACTTTTTTAACCTCTTCCCTTTACCCATTTCGCCATTTCCCCGTTTAACCTTTTCCCCCTGCCCCCGTTAGTCCCACATCAATCCCCCGTCCACATTGTACGACTGACCGGTAATGTTGCGCGCTTCGTCGGAAGCGAGGAACGCAGCCATGTTGGCAATGTCGTCACCAGAATTCGAGCGCCGTAGCGGGATTGATGCATCCATGCGGGCCATTGCTTCAGCTTCGGTGATCTTCTCGCGCTCGACAATTTCTTTCATTACTCGATCATAGAGTTCTGTGCGAGTTGCGCCGGGGTTAATCGCGTTTACGTTGATGTTGTATTTTGCCAGTTGAGAGGCTCCGATGCGGGTCATGGCGATGACCGCGCCTTTAGATCCAGCATAGGAAATATTTGAGGTCCCGCGAAATCCCTTCCCCGCGATCGACGCGATATTGATGATCTTGCCTTCTTTGCGTTTCACCATTTCTTTGGCGACTGCCTGCATGCAGAAGAATACGCCTTTGGCATTGATGGTGTGAATCCAATCCCAATCTTTTTCCGTGACCTCGAAGAAATCGAGTTTCTTGGTTACGCCGGCGTTGTTCATCAGGATATCAATGCGACCAAACGTTTCCATAGTCTTTGCCACCATTGCATTGATGTCACTGATTTTACTCATATCGGTTTTCACAAACATGCCACGACGATCGTGTGCGCTGACTTCAGTGGCGGTCTGGTTTCCGGTAGCGTCATTGACTTCGGCACACACTACATGTGCACCTTCTCTCGCATACCGCAGTGCGATGGCTTTCCCCATACCTGCACCAGCTCCGGTGACGATAGCAATTTTGTCTTTCAGTAACATGATTTTTCCCTCTTTTTCTCTTAAAGGACTGAGTATTGAGGACTGAGGACTAAGGACTGAGTATAAAAAGGAAGGATACACGTTTCTACTCAGTCCTCGGCCCTCAGTCCTCATCGCTTTGTTTGAAACTCCGGCATCACTTCCTGTGCAAATAACTCGATGCTGCGACGTGCTCGCTGTGGGTCACGCGCTCCCGCGTGAAAGTAAAAAGCAACTTGGTCGAGACCTAACTCACGATCAAGTTCAGCCAGGCGTCGGCGGCAGTCGGCTGGAGTGCCAACAATCGCCCGTTTTTCAAGTTCGTCGGGCATCTTGAGAATGAAGTCGAGATACGTTTTTATAGGGTCGTCCTCCTGGAGTGCGCTCATCGCTGAGTTCGGAACGAATGAGGTAATGAGCTGTGTATAATTGCGGGTTGTTTCGATCCCGTCACGCATGGCGACTTGATAGTCGGGGTCAACAAAGAGGAAGAAGATCGCGGTCATCCGCGTTGGGGCATGCCCATGCTGCTTCACCGCTGCGCGATACCGTTCGATCCGCTTTTTCACCTCTGGAATTGGCGCACTCAACCAGGGGACGACGAACGCGTTATCTCCAGCAACGGCTGCACCCTCAAACGACTCGGGACTCAGCGTACCACGGTAGATTGGCGGGTGTGGCTTCTGCAGCGGTTTAGGTGCAAGCGAGAGGGACGGAACCTGCCAGAACTTTCCTTCGTAGGAAAATTCATCTTTGGTCCAGGCTTGACGAATAATCTCCAGTGATTCTTCGTAGCGTGCACGACTCTCGTGCGGATCGACGCGGAATCCCTCAAAGTGTTTAGGAATAATGCCACGACCGACACCGAAATTGAGTCGCCCATTACTCAGGATATCGAGCATGGCAAAATCTTCAGCCTTGCGCAGCGGATTCTCAAACGGCAAGAGGCTAATGGCGGTACCAAGTCGCAGGCGTGAAGTTTCACGCGCAACCGCAGTCAGGAATAGCTGCGGGCTCGGACAAATCCCAAACGAGTAGAAATGCTCTTCTCCGAGCCATACGGAATCGTAACCGAGTTTTTCGGACAAGATGATCAGGTCGAGCGTATTGCGGTAATACGCAACTTCATCTTGCCGATCACGGAAGAAATCAAAAAGTGAGAATAAGCCAAATTCCACGGGAGACTCCTTCAAAATAAGTAGTCAGTAGCCAGCATTCAGTAGTCAGTAGTCAGTAGTTTTTGACTCTAGACGTTGGACCCTAGACATTTTTCATCGCTTGTCCAAACACATCCAAACTCAGCCGTACAACAGTGTCAAAGCCCTGCGTGTACGTCTCGTAATGCGAAATTCCAGGCAGAATGTGTAGCTGTTTCGGTTCACGCGCTTTTTCGTACAAGCTGACGCATTCCTCAAATCCAGTGAGATAATCCAACTCTGCACCAATGATCAGCAGTGGCCGCGGAGCAATTTGCGCAACCACCGCCTCGGGTTTGTACGACATGATGTCGGCGGCGGTTTCGAGCGGCAATTCACTTTTTAGCGAGGCAATCTGTCCGCCACCGCTGTACACCTTTTCCTCTGCGGGAGTAGGAATGAGAATCTCATAGGCATCAACGTATTCCGACGTG
>JAYVFX010000462.1:0-19475 GCA_043772795.1 Deltaproteobacteria bacterium | reverse complement strand
GCAGCGAACAAGTCCATGTTCTTAATCACTTTGTGATGTGGCATATCACCGAATTGGAACAGCATCGGTAACACACCGAAACCGAGGGTTTTGATATACTCCGCTAACCGTTGACGCACGGTTGCCGCACTGCCAACCACACAGAATCCTTTCTCATTCATTTGACGGAAAGACATGCTTTCCCAGTCCATCTCCGGTGCAAATTTCATGATGCTTTTCATCGACGATAATGACACGTATCCCGGCGGGAACAAAAACTGCTGGGTGTGTCGTAAACCATAATAATAGAGCCACTCAATGTGAGAAGCGGCTTCTTCTTCTGCCTTGGCGTCGGTTTCTGCCACATACACTGGCAGCAGATGGCCGAGTTGATAGGGAGATACGGTGTAGCCAAATTTCTCCGCTGCCTCTCGGTACATGTCGAAATACAATTTGACTAAATTTTCGGGCATGTATACAGCGAGATACGTGTATTTCCGATCAGGATGAGCGCACCACTCAATCGTCTCTTTGCTACCAAAACCAGGAATCCAAATCGGTGGATGCGGCTTCTGTAACGGACGCGGCCACACGTTGACGTAGCGCACTTCATAGTGTTTCCCCTCCCAGCGAAACGGCCCTGGTTCTGTCCACGATTTGATAATGAGATCATGGGCCTCGCGGAACCGTTCGTTTGAATGGGTAGGATTGACTCCCATCGAATAATATTCACAGCCAATGCCACGGACGAACCCGGAGATAATCCGCCCACCGGTGACCACATCAAGCATGGCGACTTCTTCGGCAACGCGTAGCGGATGATCGCGCAAAGGCAGGCCGTTGCCAATGACACCAATCTTCACTTTAGAAGTGCGGCGAGCGAGCATCCCTGCCATAACATTTGGTGATGGCATTGTCCCATAGGCATTCTGATGATGCTCATTGACACACACACCGTCAAAGCCCAATTTTTCCGAATATTCCAGTTCATCGAGATAGCGGTTGTACAGATGTTGTCCTTCTACTGGATCGTAGTGCGCATTGGAGAACGTCACCCACGAGGTTGGATATTTTTCTTTATTGGTGGCAAAATCAGCCGGCAAATGCGGCCACGGCATCAGATGGAAATTATAGAATTGCATAAGCTCCCCTTTCTTCTTCCCGGAGTCAGCGCTACGAGAGACATACCATAAACACAGGCAGGGGAGGAACAGATGCCGCTGTCGGGAATCAAAGTCATTGAGGTCGGGTTGAACTTAGCTGGTCCTATGGCCGGAGAGATTCTTGCCGGTCTGGGAGCAGAGGTGATCAAGATCGAACGTCCTGAGGGCGGAGATGATGCCCGCGGCTGGGGCCCGCCGTTCATCCAGAATGCTTCCCCGACGTTTCATCTGGTGAATCGTAACAAACGCTCGGTTACCATCGATTTCAAGCAGCCAACAAAGATGGCGCAGCTCTATGCGTTAATAGCAGAGAGTGATATCTTCATTCAGAATCTGCGCCCAGGAAATGCAGAAGAAGTCGGCCTCGGTCCAGCGGTACTCCTGGAAAAGAATCCGCGCCTGATCTACTGCTCTATCTCTGCCTTTGGCCATAAGGGACCACTGAAATTGAAGCCCGGATACGAGATATTGCTCCAGGCATTCGCAGGGCCGATGAGCCTGACCGGTGAAGAAGGTGGGCCACCATTCCGCACTCCAGCGCCGATCGCCGATATTGGCACTGGCATGTGGACAACCATTGCCGCACTCGCGGCACTCCGACAACGAGACCAAACCGGACGAGGCTGCGTGATCAACACTTCACTCTTTGAGACTGCATTATTCTGGATGAGCAACTCGTATGCGCAGCACGCCGTAACTGGCAAAGTCCCAGAACGCCACCCCACCGGGAGTCCGCGACAAGTCGCATTTGGTGCCTTTGACACACAGAACGGTCCGCTGATTGTTGGCGTCGCGAATGATCGACTATTTGTGAAGCTCGCGCAGGCACTCGGTCGGAGCGAGTGGGCGAGTGACCCACAGTTTCGTACCAATGCGGATCGCTTAGCGCATAAGGAGTATTTGCTAAAGGAAATTCGCGCCGAGTTTCGAGAAAAGACCAAAGAGCAATGGATGGACACGCTCGAAGCGGCTGGCGTGCCGTGTGCCCCGATTCTCTCGCTGCCTGAAGTTTTGGCTCAGCCACAGACAGCCGCGCTCGATTTTTTTCGCCAACAAGCAGGAATCGATACTGCACTCGCGAATTTACCATTCTCCTTCGACGGCAAGCGGGCAACCTTGGACACTACAGCGCCACAGTTGGGAGAACATAACAAGGAAGTGCTGCAGCAATTGCCAAAGGACCGCAACAAATAGCTATGAGGCTACTCCAGTTTGCCTTGGTACGAACATCTCGCTTTGGCATGAACAGCTTCCGGCAGAACCTCGCAGCGCTCTGGGTCAGAAACCTGACACCCCCGATTCACGACCCCATTTTTTAGTCGATTTGATCCGGCAGGTACCCGAGATATAGAGGAGGGTAACCCCACTAATACTGAGTGCGAGATTCCGGTCTTGCGACAGATAAATAAAGGTGCCTATTATCCCGTCCGTCGATTTCCTTATTTCTCCGTACACGGTTATAGTCGACAGCCGACGAACAAAACACGAAGTGCGGGTGCTCTGTCGGTCTGGTCGTAATTTGTGATCGTCTTCGGCAAACAAGACGCTGAACAATAGGGGGGCCATATGCCAGCTTTAGTCGTTCCTGGTGTGAGAGTTGAAGCACGCTTTGATGTGTTGCCGCCGCTTCCAGCACCTTCGGGAATCGTGGGAGTCGCTGGAATCGTCGACCGTCCGCCAGCCATCAACGGCGTGGTTGGGGTGACTCGCATCTCTGAAGTCCGTGAGCAGCTCGGACCAGGAACCGAGGTTAGCATGCCAGAGGTAATCGACGCACTCGCGAATGGCGCGAGTGAAGTGGTTATCTCACCGGTGGCAGGCGGAAGCCCCGCACGATTGTCCCTGCGCAATGCCGATAGCGACCCTTGCATTATCTTGCGCTGCCGTTCGAATGGCACCTGGGGAAACCAATTGGCGGCTGAAGTGCGAGGAGTCGCTGATGCTAATGGCAACGCGGTGCGTGTGACGATTCGTTTGTTACGTAAGCGCGACGTCCTTGAGAGTTTCACTGATCTCCAAGTTGATCCGACGCTCCCTGACTATCTCTTTGATGTCCTGAATCAGCGCTCACGGCTGGTTGTCGCCATTGATCCAGACTTCGGCGATGACCTGCCAGCAGCAGGCACCTATACCTTTGCCGACAGCGCACCGGTGAATGTTCCGGTCACCGGTGGTGCAACAGCATTGTTCCAACTGCTGGTTGCCGATGGTGCCAGTCCCACGGGATTAAGTGTGCAGATCGCGGTTGCAAGTAATAAAATCGACGTAAAAATTTTCCAGGGTGGTCTCGCCGAGCAGTTCTCAGGCCTCGTCATGGACCCTGACGATAACAACTTTCTTCCCTTTGTTTTATTGATACAAAGCCGCCTTATTCGGGTTCGTCTGCTGAACTCGTTAGCGGCAACAAAACGATTGCCAGCAGCCACCACAGCGCCACTACCATTTACTGATGGTGAGTCACCTTCAGTAGCCGCGTATAGCGACGCCATCGATCGTCTGACGGATGATCCACGGATTGACCTTGTCATGGCTTCGATTGAGCCGACGCGAACGGATGCAGAGGTCCGTCAGATTCACCAGCAGCTTACTGCGCATGCGGTCAAAATGGCTGAGGACGGAGCACCTCGCATTGCGTTCGGCTCTGTCACCAGCGATGAGCAAAAGAGTGTTCGTACGATCAAGGACCACGCGGCACTGGTGCGGAACCGGCGGTTCGTCCTCGTGTCCCCTGCAGGCGCAGAAGGAGCGGTGGTCGGGATGGTCGGCCGCTTGAATCCGCAAGATTCGCCCACTTTTAAGCCGGTCCCGCGGTTAGGCAGAGCCCCGGCCACGCACCGCGATAGCGAACTCAACATTTTGCTGGGACCGACGATTAACGCGTTGGTCGTGCAAGACCGGGCGGGACGAGGTGTGGTGGTACTACGCGGTCTGGATACGTCAGGAGATCAGATTTCCGTCACGCGTGTCGCTGATCAGGCGATCCGCGAAACGAAAGCGATCTCTGAGAACTTTATTGGTCAATTGAATACCGAAGATGCGCGTACGGCACTGCGACAGCAGATCATCGCGACCTTTACACGGATGGAGCGCGCCGGTGCCTTGGTCCCTTCAACCGACGGCAAAGACCCGGCATTTCTGGTCGATGTCTACTCGACCCAATTAGATTTTGCTCAAGGTATTGTACGCATCGACATTGCCGTGCGACCGGTGCGGGCGATTGACTTCATTTATGCGACGATCCGCGTAAAGAATTAAGGGTGTTCCAAGGACAACGACACGGAATCAGGGGCAGCGTGCGATCTGCCTCGTGGGGTGACAACAATATAGGTTTCCTAAATGAATTGTACCGAAGGTAGCGAATTTCCCTGTAGAGACGCCCCGCCGGGGCGTCTCTACGCCAATTGGGGATAATGCTCAATCCACATTTAAAATAGGATCCCTATAGTAACTACAGTCTGGGAGGTTGAGTATGCCGACCCTCTTTGCCGCAAGTGAGAGCAGCGTCATGGTGGATGGAGAAGCCGTCGAAGGTGTGCGGGCGATTGAATATCGCCACCAACAACTACGCACCAACGTCTATGCCTTAGGAAGCACGGAGCGGATCGGCATGGTATCTGGTGGACAACAGGTCGAAGGCCGCCTGCGCGTTGCTTCAACGAATGGCAAGCTCAACGGTCTCGCTGGAGATCGCGTGTTCCAAGTCATCGCCACGCTCAAGCACACCGGACCAGATAATAAGACCAAGCAGATGGTCGTCACGTTTGACGAGTGTTATTTGCTCGACAAGAATTTCAGCCTGGAAACCAGCGGTCACGGCGAAGCCACCTACACCTTTTCAGCCATCCGCGTCAAAGAAGAGTTGAGTGAAGTCGCAGCTTCAGCATAATAACGCGCTATGCAGCAGTCTGTCATCATTGATACCGCTAGTGGCCACGCGCTCATCGGCACGACGCTCGTTCCGGTGCGTGCGGCAGGACCACACGGCGAGATCCAGGTCGGCGGTTCGTCGGGACCGATCCTGCGACCACTCACATTTGGTGAACGTACGCGTCTGGTCACACGAGCAGCGGTCGCTCCCACCGCCCTCGATTCCCTGTGTAGCAACGTGCTCCAGACCTCACTCGTGCAACCGGGGCAAGCCGACCGTCTGATACAGGAAATCCTCGCCCTGCTGCTGGCAGGTGCAGATCAGGAGGCACCGCCATTCGCTGAGACGGCACTCCGTGTCACACGCGCAGCAGGTTGGGAGTTGCGCCAATTGTACGAGGCTGAGGCGGTTGAAGTCGACCGCTTGGCGATCTATTTGGGCGGACGTCCGCACGACTCTGGCTGGACGCAGATCGTCTTCGCCGGAAGTGAGGAGAGTCTCGAATCTCTCCGACGGAATTTTGCTGAGCAACTGTTACGGCGGGTTGACCCCTTTGCCGACACGCAAGAAACAGAACCTACTCCACCAGTCACAAGTGTCTCGTCTGCCGAACAACGCCTCCTCCCCGTTGGTACGCAACAACCGCACTCTGTCGGGGAACGTGGAGAGGCGCAGGAACTCGAGGCCAGAGGGGAAGAAGCCTTTCAGTCACGACCATTTGGTCAGGTGCGATCTACGACTCCGCCAATGGCCACTCGACCAACATCGAGTGATAGCATGCCACACTTGGGCCACAGTCGTCTTCGCGTACCACTAAAAACGTTAGCCCAACGCGCAAGTACCCCGGCTACTCCCACTTCGACATTAAGGACAGGACAAACCACGAAGCCCCCCCTCCATTGGACAACGGTACCGCATAGCAACGGTCTCGAAACTGTAGAGTTCGCTACGCCCGAGCCAAGTCAGAGGTCACCCCAACAGACCGTCAGTAGCCCCCTGCCTTTACCAGCTCGACCACGGCAATTGCTGCGCTCTGACTCGGGGGAAAGACGAGCCTCTGCTACCGAAGTGCGCGTTGCAACCCAAGCCATTGCTGAGACACGGCCTCTCGCGCACACTTTCGTTCCCCATGTTCGCCCTGAATCACCAACAGACCGTGAGCATACACGTACCCCCACTGATTGGCCAGAGCTGGCTGATGCATTGGCTGAGTTACTGGACCACGAAGCCGATATGCGAGGAGTCGCGCGATGAGCGTACCGTTACTCGGTGATATTTCGCTAGAGTATGTGCAGCAGATCGAGCACTCACACGACAGTGGTTTTGTCTCGACTCGCATTGCCGGACTCGCCGGGGAACTCCAGCAGCGTGCCGGGCGCCGGTCTCATCGGATTCGCATCGTTGGCATTCTGTTCGGTGAAACAACCACAGATGCTCTAAAAACCCTGCAACAATCAGCCGCAACCGGAGACGAGCTGACCTTTTCTGCCGACATCACTGCGGCTTTGGATTTACAGAAAGTAGTCATTACCGCCATGCGTGCGGTTGAAGTCGCAGGTCAAGCCAATCGCTTCAGCTATGAGTTACACGTAACCGAGAGTCCGCCTCTTCCACCACCTGCGGAAATAAGCTCATTCGGCGGGTTAGATGATTTTGGCTTGGGAGATCTTGGCTTTGATACTGATATCCTCGGCGATCTGCAAAGTTTAGCCGGAGAAGTGGCCGGCGCTGTCGACCAGGCACTCGATGCCATCGCCCAATTGGGAGCGTTAGCCAATCTAGATGGACTACAACTCGGCGATTTCCTGTCACCAATCGAACAGAGCGTCGATCAGGTCGGAAAGCTCGGTACGCAGTTCAAAGACGCCTTGCGCGACGTAGCGGATTTGTTCTCGTAGGGAGTGCGATCATGAGTCTAACCCCCGCGGCATCAATTACCCTAGGAAATCTCCGCTACACTGAACAGGCGATAGCGATTGCTGTCACGCTGACAACGTTGCCAGGGGTGAATACCTTTACGGTGACATTGCCAGCGGAAGCGCGCTTGGACGCAGCTCCCGATGATGACGGCATACTCGAGCTCGACGGTGGAGAAGGAGCACAGATTGTTATAACCGGCAAAGTGCGATCGTTCCGTCGCGGGTTACAGGCCACTGAGGTCACAGTAGGAGACGCCAGTGTCGACTTGGCACGACTGCGACCTGGAGTCACCTACGAAAAACAAAGTGCGAAGGACGTGATCCGCGCGCTCGCCAGTAGTGCCGCCGTATCAATTGATACGGTTGACCTGGACTTGCCGTTAGCAGCATACATTGCGCACCAAAACCGCACTGCGGCTGAACATATCGCCTACTTGGCACGCTTAGGTGGTGGAATCGCCACCGTAAACGGGGATGGCAAACTGCACGTCATAACTTGGCCGGAGAGCCAACCTGAGCGAGCACTACGTTACGGCCGCGAGCTTTTGACATACGACGTCCGAGAACATCCTGGACCGGCGGTACAATATGTTACTATTGGTCACGGCCCTGCCGGGGCTGCTGATGCGCCGGATGCCTTACGCCCAAGCCTTACTCGGTTGCCAAGTGATGCACCTGCAATTGGGAGTCAGGCGGTCTGGCAACCTGCCGCTATTTTACGTACCCCCAAGGTGGCGACGACTGCATCCAACGCGGCTGACGTTATAGCCAATGCTATGGCAAAACGTATACGAGCAAAATGTTTTCTCCTCCCGCAACTGCGGCCAGGAACAGTCATTGAAGTGCAAGACCTTCCTTCTCATCTTTCGCAAGGTCCGTCGCTGATCACGCGGGTAACGCATCGGTTCACACCTGGCAGTGGTGGCGTCACCATATTTGAGGGAGTCTCAAGCGAGAGTGGCGGATTAGGCGGCCTTCTTGCCCTCGGGCTAGGTGCGGTAGGGAGGGTGTTATGAAGGTAAGAGACGTACCTAGGAAAACGCTACAGCAAGGTACGGGGTGGGAAAGGCAACTATCTGCGGTGCCAGTTCCTCTAGTGTTCGGCACTCGTTGTGCAGGTGCGTCAATGGGTTCCTTCTCCCTCCGGGAGAAGCCTGTCCTGAGCGCCGTCGAAGGGGTCAGGATGAGGGGATGCCAATTGGGGATTGTTGATTGGGGATTGCCGATTGAGGAAAAAGAAAGTCCTGAATATGCTTACTCAATTTGTAATCTGCAATCCGCATTCCGCATTCGTCATTCCGCAATTTCTTATCCCCTCACCCTAGCCCTCTCCCAGAGGGAGAGGGAATTCCTTTGCCCAGCGTCAAAATTTGTGCCGAACAGTATTGAGGTCCGCAATGACTAGCGCTCTCTATGACAGCGTGGCGCGCATTGCTCGCCATGAAGCGACTGCACGGGCAATCGCCGGAGTGGGAAAAGTTACGGATGTTTTTCCCGCTGACGGCGCACCGGCAGATTACGCCGTCACCGTCGAGATGCGCGACACCGGTCTCATACTGCCGCGCGTACCAGTCGCCACGGGCATGCTCGGCAGCGTAACGATTCCCGCGGTCGATGAGTTAGTGGTCGTGGTCTTTATGGAGGGCGATTATAACGCTCCGGTTGTTGTCGGGAGATTGTATCACTCAGACCAAGACCCGCCTGAACATAAGGAAGGCCAATTCGTTCTCTGGCTCCCCTCGGGTTCCAACGATCCTAAACTCAAAGTGACAATTGAAGGAAAAAAGCCCTCGATCAAACTGGAGATGCCGGACGGAGAGGTCGTCGCGGAAATTGTCGAGAAACAGATACAACTCTCGGTTGGGGAAGTATCCGTCACCATCCAGAGCAGTGGCGGTGGCCGCATTGAAATTGCCGCAGGCGGCACGACGCTCGTATTGAAAAAGGATGGTGACATCACCATGAAAACGAGCGGAAAATTAAAGCTCGACGCTGCGGAGATCGACTTGACCGGATCTACTAAAATCAAACTGTCCGCTGCACAAGTGGAGATCAACTAAGATGGGATTACCTGCCGCAACCGCGAATCACACGGTCGTTGCCATTGATACACATATTGTGCTGGTCCCAACTCCGGCCCCAGTACCGACGCCATTACCGCATCCGTTTAACGGCATTTTGGATGGTGGGTTAGTCAGCACCGTCAAAATCAACGGGCAGCCAGCCGCCGTGGTGGGCTCGACGTGCACGAATACGCCTTCGCATATCCCTACTCCTCCAGGCACGAGTTTTCAGAAACCTCCGGCTAACCAGGGAACCGTATTCGTAGGAAGCGCGACAGTAAAAATCGGGGGAAAAGCAGCTGCACGGATGGGCGATCCGGTAACAACCTGTAATGATCCGGTCGATCTCCCCATCGGCAAAATTATCGCCAGTAGCACCGTCCGCATGGGATGACATGATGGCCAGCATTCTTGGCACTGATCTCGCTGTAGTTCCCCTCATGGTTGCGCACGACGCGTCACAGCTCGACCTGACGCTCCGTCGGCATCTTGTGCGACAAATTCAGCCGAGCTTTCCTACCACTGAAGTTACGGATTTGGGAACTACAAGTGATCGTGAGAATATCGCACAAGCGCTCATCCTGCGACTACTCACCCCACGTGGCGCGCTCGCCGCGCTCGGACATGCCTCTTACGGTTCACGCCTCCATGAATTGATCGGCCAGAACAAAACACCGACACTGCGCAATCTCTGTCGTGCTTTCATCCTAGCAGTCGTCGCGCAGGAACCACGCGTAGAGGACACGGCCAACGAGATCATTTTTGATGAGCAAGCGGAAACAGCCTCCTCGTTTGTCTTTACCCTCGCTGTCACCCCGCGGAATGGTGAAGTTCCTATTGGTATCTCACTGGAGGTCGGCTTATGAACTATGTGCCGCGCAAATACGAAGACATCGTGCGCGACATGCTGACGACCCTTACCGGCGGCACTGTGCGCGAGACGGTCACTGCACTAGCAGGCGATTCCCTTATTCTGCTCGAAAAGTTACAGCAGCGTCCCGTTCGGCGTATTTCCCATCTCGAAGGGATCATCAGCGTCGGTGTGGGAGCGAATACCCATGAAATCGCCTACAAATTTACTCCAGCTGATTTTGAACTGATCTCAACCACGGGAGATGACAACAACAAGGACAGTATTCGCTTTCGCGACGGCGGTCGTCGTCCCATTCCGGGCTCAAAACTGACGGTGAATTACTATCCAGTGCAGACCGACCCGACCCCGCTCACTGATCTCAATGTCGGGTCAGTGATCCGCACGCTGACTGAAACGGTCGCTCGCGAAATGGCGATGGCTTATCTCCAGTTGGAGCAGATCTACAACTCCGCCTATCTGGGAACAGCCGAAGGAAGTTCGCTCGACAAAGTGGTCGCCCTCGTTGGCGTACAGCGACTCCCGACCGGATTTCCGGTAGTGAAATTGCGCTTCACTCGGCGTGCAGACACCGGTACACAGGTTACCATTCCGGCAAACTTTGCCGTGACCAACTCCACTGGGGTACGCTATCTGACTCTGGACGCACTCACACTGGAGCCGGGAGAGTCTACTCGCGAAGTGACAGCCCGCGGCGAAACCTCAGGAACAAAGTTGGTGAAAGCCGGTGACTTAGACCGAATGGAAGTGCGGATTGCCGGGATCGCAGAAGTAACGAATCCGCAAGATGCACGGACTCTCAACGCTTCAGAAACCGACGATGGGCTCAGACGCCGCACAGCAGCTAGCCTCCATGGTGTTGTGCGTGGCACCCTCGATGCGCTGCGCTTCGGCTTACTCTCGCTTGATGGCGTAAAGAACGTCAACATCATCGAAGCCCCCAATGGTGTCCCCGGCGAAATTCGTATTGAAGTTGCTTACGTCGCTGATAATCCCGACTTGGAAGTGGCTATTGGTCGCACGATTGAAGACATCCGCCCCGCAGGTATTCGCGTGCTGTGGAATCAGGCGGGTAGCAAACGCGTGAATGTACGGGTCACGCTCACGCTGGCGGGTGCAAGATTGTCCGGTAGCGACTTGTTCGCAGTAAACAACGCCGTGGAATCACGGTTGAGGTCCTATCTCTCTGATGTCGCACCTGGTGGCAAGGCACGACGGGCGCAGATGCTCAAACTGGTTTTGGAGGATGCGCGTATCACCGATGCCGAAGTAAAGCTGCTGCCAGCAGGAGAAGAGGAAGTAGACGAGCTTGAGCTGCCCTCCAACTCGATTTTCGCAGTGGTCGGGTTTACTTTTCCTTCACCGACTTTTGAGCAAGCGGGCGGTGCACCCGCGATTGTCTCGATAGTTAGCGTCGTGTTGCCGATTCACTTGGTCGCAGGCATTACGTTGGCGCAGGCGACCAGTGCTATTCAGACTGCGCTTGATGCATTCCTCACAAGCCGTGCTCCCGATCAGCCAGTGGATGTGGATCGGTTGGCCGCGGCTATTCGTGATGACACCCGCTTCGCGTTGGTCCGTGCCGAAGTGATACTCACCATCGAAAGCGCTGGACGTTTCTTCCAGTTGACCGATGGGGTCGGTGTCTACAATCCAGCGCCAAACGAGCGATTCCAGAAAGGTGCAATCACCATTGACGCCCGTGAGGGGGCACTGTGACACACCTGAAAGAAATGGTGAACCGTCTGCCGAACCTGTACCGGGAAGGTGAACTGGTTGCGCAAGTATTGAGTATTCCCGGTCTGCAATTAGAGATTCTCGACGAGGACGGGATCGAAGTGCGGCGCGCGCATTGGTTCGATACCACGCTCCAACTAGACGAAGCCGCCAAACTTGCTGCGCTCTTGGATATTCCACCGGAAACCTGGCAAAGCCTGGATGAATATCGCGTGTGGGTCCACGCACTGCGCGATGCGCTTCTGCAAAAAGGCGCAGTGACCAAGCCCGCTCTCCAAGATTTCGTCGCTCAGTACGCCAAACTCTACCAAAATGTAGCGAACATCACGGCGACCCCGGCACTAGAAGTGTGGTCAAAGACAGCCTCTACCCGCGATCCTGCCTTTATCGAGAATCCGCCTATACGTCGTTTTCAACGGGTCCCGAATGTCGGTGGCATCGAACCGCTCTTTCAGTTCAGTATTGAACAAAAGGGGTTGGACCCAACCACGATTGATTTTCTGCTAACCGGGTTACCCAGCGGACCGGAAAGTGTACCGGTCATTGTTAATCTGACTACGCGCGAGGCCCTCATTTTTCTCGGCAATATACCGCCAGGACAACGACTGTGGATTCACGCTCAGCCGGACGGCAGTATTCGTGTGCATCTCGAAAATCAGGACGTGACTGCGCAGATGCAGTCAGTAACTAATGTCACGCCTGGCTCAGCCTGGGAGCGGAGTCAGGTAGTGCAGCCCGCGCGGGCGATCACTCTCGCGCGGGGAAAGAACGATTTGTGGTTTTTGCCGGTCGCACATTTCGATGCACTGGGGCTGGACCGCTTCTTACTCGCGCTCGCTGACATTGCAGAACGGCAAGGTCGCTATGATCAGACATCGTTTGACCATGCCGTATTTTACCAGGACCCAGCGGTGATCTTCCGACTGTCTTGGGTAGAGACGCCACCTGCCAGTTTTCGCCTCGAACTACCGGGGGGAGTATTACGGAATCGGGCTGGACGTACCCCGGCAGCCTTACAGAATCGTGAAGAATTAGGCTTCTCACTGGACCTAGCGGTCAACAAGTTAAGGGCTGTCGGCGTCGCGAGTAGTGTGGCGTTACGGTCTTTCTCTGATACCCAGGCACAGACTGACTATCTCACCGCCGTCCTGCCGATCACTATACGTGAGGTGGCTCCGATGGGAGCCGACCGTCTACCGGACGCAGGCGGCCTCTTTAGTGTGACACAATTTAACCAATCAACATTCCGCTAGGAGTTGGACATGCGTACAACGCTCCGAGTCGAGTTACGGTCAACTACAGGAGAATTACTGGACCATCGTGAGGCGCATAACGCGGTCTTGCAAAGCGGGGCACGTTTAGTAGCAAATCTGTTTGCCGGCAGAGGCACGCCGATCACGCACTTTATGGTCGGAACGAGTGACGCGCCAGAAAGCGATAGCTTCTCGACCGCCACGCTTGCCAATGAGTCAATCAATGGCGAACCTGCGTTGACGGCACCAGTAGACGCGGTTATCCCGCCGGAAGCATTCTCGGAACCGGAGTTGGACGAAACTCGCCGGTTGGTGCGCATCCGCGTGCGTGGAACGCTCCCAGCCGCCTCCGCGGTCGGCACTGTACGCGAGGCCGCACTCTTTTCACGCGCCGGCGCAATCACGACCTTGTACAATCGTGTCACCTTCGCTCCGATTCAGAAAGGCAATGACCATGAACTGACGTTATTTTGGGAGATCACCTTCCCGTACGGAGATTTGCAATGGTTGTCGTAGGTCAGGCCTTTGGTTCGATGGAGAAAAACGACACGCAACGAACAGAACGCCACACCAGTCCGAGGAGGCCACAATGGCAGTCATCAACCGCGCAGCATTTCAGTTCCAGCTTCAGGGGCACACCGCCGCCAATCGCGACGCCAAGGTGCGTCTGGTCAACCAGGCAACGGGACAGGAGGTGGTACGCCAGCCGCATCTCGATGGATCACTCACTATTCGTGATCTCGAACCAGGGCCATACAAACTCGAAGTGAGTCATCCCAACCTCATCAACCTGATCGAGAGCCGTGCCATTCGTCTGTTTCCCCAATTGGCACCCACGTTTGTCCCGATACGGGTCCCGGTGGATTTATTTCGCGATAATCCCATTCGCGATATTCCCGACGCCGACCTCGGTCCGGTCCAGAACACGGCCACTGCCGTACGCCAACAGTTGCAACCTCTGGCAGCAAAAGGTCCAGGAGAAGCCATTCGGGCCTCAGACTGGAACACCTTAGTCGATGCGGTCTCAGACCTGGCAACCGCGGTCCTCGAACTCACGAACCTGGTTGCTCCACAGGGCCATGCGCATCCGGAGATTGCCGAGAAGATCGATGAAGTCCAGGGCAACATCCGCCGGTTCTCTGAAGCGTTCGGTCGCAGTCTGGTTGAGCTGCGACGAGAGATTGAAACCGAGGATCTCGATCGCACCGCCGATAATGTCCTTGATCTGGCCGAGGCAACACCAAACCTCAGAGACCTCATAAAGAACCGCATTACTGGGCTGCGGGAGGCGGTACAAACCGACACGCCGAACTTTACGCAAAAGTTGACGAACACCGGTTCGGTGATTCTCACCACCGTGAACGAACTCGCGCAGGCCCAAGGCCCGAACGCAGACACGTTTCGCGCACAACCGCAGGTACAGAAACTTGTGAATACTGCCCAAACCTATTTCAATGCCGGAACGCAAACCCGCCCGGAGTCGGAACTACAAACCTACGTGAAGACGAGTACAGTTGGTGCGGGCAAACTCGGGAACATCATTAGGAGGTAGCCGTGGCTACGGTAGCAGATTTAGAGCGGTTAAAAGCAGTGAGCGACCGCCTGACTCCTCTCGGCAACATGGGGCAAGGGGAAATCATCCGCGCACAGGATTGGAACGCCCTGATTGGCACGGTCGTCGAGCTTGCTCGTGCGGTGTTGGCCCCCGAGCGACAAGTGACCCCCGCGCCGCATGAACACTCCGATCAAGTCTCGGTCGGATGGCTCGAACCAAAACTGCGCACGCTGGTTGAACGCGGCCCCCTCAGCGATCCCGCCGCTACTACTCGCGTACAGGCACTTGAGCAACGCCTCGACCGCGTCGCCCAGCGCATCGAGGAAATTGCCGGACATATTGGTGACGTACGCGATCGGGTCACCGAGGTCACAAGTCATGATTTAATTCGCCAGGCAGACATTACCACCGTCCGACGGGTCGTGGAGGGCTTAGACGACAGCCGCGAATCGGTTCGCGAGCTCCGCGAGTCCCTCCGCACGATGCAGAAAGACCTCACCACCGCCGTGACGATTGGACAACGGTTCATCATCAATGGTGAGCCGATCGATGTCCCTGCTTTGCTCAATCGCATCGACACTCTAGAAGATCTCCGTGAACGGTTACGCGCACCCAACGGCGAGCTGTTCGATGCCAAAGGATTTGAGACTCGTCTGACCGCTTTGACCAACACGCTTGTCACTCAGGAGCAGCTGGATCGGGCCTTGGACACCGTGCGACGAAACATTTCGCTCGAAGAGTTAGCAAGGATAGAAGGAAACCTACGCACGAGCCTCACTGAGCAAGTGAACACCTCACTCCTGAGCCTTGGCAATGAGATCCGTACAGAGACCAACACCCGCCTCGTCGAAGTCGACGGACTCGTTTCGCGCGCGCTCTCGGATGCCCTGCCGAACCTCACCACTGCGATCCTTAATACTGTCCGTCCTGAAATAAGCACCGCCGTAGCAGACGGAGTAAAAGACAGTCAGACGCAGTTTGATGAGGAACTGAACGATCTCCGCGTTACACTGAGTGCCGACTATAACCAAAAGATTGGCGATGTCGGGCTGGGCCTCGAGGCTGCAGTAAAAAGCGAATTCGCCACACAACTGCCAGAGGCAATCTCTGCCATTCAGACTCGCGTCGGTAGGCTCGCGAAGATAGTCGAGCCAGCGAGTGCACGGTTAGATGCCGCTGAGGAAGGCCTGGCCAAAGTAGCAAATCGTATCGAGACTGTGCGGGTGGAGTTACTTGAACGCCATACGAAGACGCAGAACGAGCTACTGCTGGAAATTGATCGGCGGGATAACAATCGTACTATCGACGTGAACACCCGGTTCGCACAGTTCGACAAAATAGTGGATCGTAAGATCGGCGTTGCCATCGCTGACAACCGGCGTGGGCTTTTGGAAGAGGCTCGGGGCATCGCACGCGACACCGCAACGAATGAAGTGACTGTGGCCACGGCTCGACTGCGCAGCGAGTTTGGCACCATCAGCCGCGACAGCGTGGCTGATCTCGTACGAACAGAAATTCGCGTACTGCAACCAGTGCTCACTCGTAACGTCGCCACGGAATTGAACCTGCTACGATGAGGCACGCGTGATTGCCGACTTTGAACGCCGTTTCGCCGAGGTCTTGGGAACCCGTCTCCCCGCACCGTTCACCGGGCGTGTGGATGTACCGCCTGGCACGCTGGCCGGCGCAGGTCCGGTCATTCTCGTGGGCGCAACGCATGTCGAAGCGGTTGAACCACAACTCGGTAGCCGCCGTCCAGAAACCGTGCCGGGTACGAACGATCCCCGTCGTGTATTGCGGCTCGCGTGTGACGTGAGTCTGCACGTCATTCCGGACCCCACCCAAGCACAAGTGCGACAGATGCAAGCCATTGATGCGCTGATGTACACCCTAGACGCGCCAGACTTTCGCAGCGGGAAGGCACTAACCGGACCGGCGGACCCCGGTTTTCTCATTCAATCGTTACGTATCATCGACGGGAACGTTGCCATACCTCCGACGAGCCCTGCGACACCACCAGTGAGTCTCACACTCCGAGCCGACGGTTGGTTTTGGCCGATTGGAGTCCCAGGTCAGGCGGGTATTACGATCGGTGAAATCCGCATCCGCGGTGTCACGCTGCCACTCGAAGTTAGTCCGCCACACCCAGTGCTCGTAGCTGGCGGCGCAGCTATCGACCTCACTGTGCATGTTGGGTCGTTTGGGACGTTTCGGCTGCATACACCACCGCTCCCGCCGCTTCCCTTTGGTACGCTGGCATTCACGCTTCGCGGTCCTGGTGGGCGACCAGGTAAAGGCACGTTGGTTGGTCAGGTGGAAGGTGTTCGTCTCGTCGACTTAACGGAGAACCAGGCAACAGTCAGGTACCAACCTCCGGCAGAGGCTGCTGAAGAAGAGTTAGTAATCGCGCTGGACAACGGCACCAATGGACCAGGAATCGAGATCGGCCGTTTTCGCTTGCATGTGCGAGGGGCATAATGGCAACACAGCCAGCACAAAAACAGTACGTTTCCGTTCTTCAACCGACCGCAGTGGAACGATCACTACAGGTCATTGCGGTTCTGCATGGTCAGTTGCCGGCAGTTGATGTGGCTCCACCAGGACATACGATTCACATCAACTGGGCACCAGTGTACGGTGCCACTCGTGCTGAGATCTCGTCCGCAGTTGTGCAGATTGGTACTGCAAGTGTGCAGCAATCGCTCGGCGATCTCATGCTTACTCCCAGTGGGAACGCTTACGAAGTTACCGTCCCAAACGAAAAGCGTATTGCCTCGCTCACCCTGTTTGACTGTAAAAAGGACGACAGTAATATTACATCGCAGAGCACGCTGCCAACCGATCCTGAACAGCACCGCTTAGTCGTCACAACGAGAGAAGGAGGGACCATCAGCGCGCCGCTCTACGCAGTACCAGCGTCTCCTCCCCGTCACATGCTTCCTGCTTCGCTCATCGGTGCAAACTTCAATAACAAGGTGTTGTCGCTCCCCGATCTGAAAGCTGCCAAGATTCGGCTCTCGCTCGTCATTAAGCAATTTCCGGACGAGTTTCAGGAGCAGAGTTTTACACTCACGCGTGTCAGCGGAGTGGCAACGATTTCGCCCACTAACCTTGAACTGGTCGACCCGACGGGTACTGTTATCTGGTCATTCCCTGGAGAGTACCCTGAGCAGAATCCCCCGACTGAAGTTGATCTGCGCGTCAACCTCGAACCTGCGTTGAATACTGCACTCAAGAACAAGCAACCCTTAGATGTCACCTTCCAGCTCCGTGGCGCGGCTCCCAGCAAGGCAGGTTTTATGTTTGCCGGTGCCAAGGGAGCCCTTGTCCGTGAGGTTCCCGGCGTCCTCACCACGACTCTCGCAGGAGACCCGGTCCAGCTTGCCCTTGGTAACACACTCGCTAGTGAGGCGCCCTCGTCAGTCGTGACAGATCTGACAGTGACATACGACGGGATTCGCCTTCTCGAAGAACTCTCGGATACTGTCCCCACCGCTGGTCCGGTCAGCGGTCGTATCGTCAGCGATCAGCAGATTGCCCGAGCATTTCCGCCCCAGGCCTTTGTCAATCGCCAGATTGCCCGGATTGGCCTGATTGGTCGCGCACCGCAAGCATGTGAGCTTTCGCTACAAATGGTAAAAATGATTGGAGAGCGACCGGGCGCGCCACTGGGCCCGCCCGGTATTCTCACTGTTTCTACGTCGACGACGATAGAAACACATTGGGTGGAACTGCCACCCAATCTTGACCTCTCACAGAGTGATATCGGGATTGCCGTGCGCACCAATCAAGGCCGCTTCTTTTGGGTGACCGGCGGTAACGATACACCACTGGTAAAAATCGCTATTCACGACCCCACCCCTGGCGGACGTCCCTTACGATTGAACGGAACCCAGATCCTCAAAGTGGCGCAAACAGGAGCAATCCATCTTCCAGCGACAACGTTGGCAGGGCAACTGTTCCAGACCCGCGCGCCGTCGTTCGACAGTGCCCTCTTCTTGACTATCGATGTCTCTGATCTGACGTTGAGGTATGCGCGATGAGCTTGCTCGACGATCTGCAAAATCTCGATCTGTCGGGCATTGTCAACGCCCGCGGGTCGATCTCACTCGCGATAGATAACCCACAACTACAAGCGCTCTTTTCTGGTGGCGCTGCACAGAATGTGCTGGGCGAACTGGGCAGTTCATTAGGGTCGCTGCGTGCATCAATAGACAATCCTGCTGCGTTGGTCGGTCCGTTGATCAATGCCGTCGGCGAATTGGCTGGCCCGCTCAATCTCAAGGGGATAGCGATCGACCGGTATTTGGCCGCGGTGCACGAAGGAGCCGAAATCCTCAGTGAGGTGCTGGCCGAATTCGACGGTAATCCCTCTTCACTGGGGCGGATGTTTGGTTCTTCCATCGGCGAAGTGCTGGAGCGGGCACAGTCCACCTTCACCGATGTCGCACCGGTCGATCTTGGTGAAGCCGCCCGCTTCCGGGAACTCATTAATCTCGTCGAGGGCTCTCTGCCAAAAAGTCCAGAGGCTCTTGCCAACCTGGCGCTCGACATTTTGCTGCCGTTTCCCAAGGGTAACTTACACACCATAAGTGATAGCGTCCAGACTCTTCTCACGCGAGCGGAGACGATTTCCCTCCCGCGCACCCGCACAGCTCAACTTGCTCTACGCTTACATGCCGTCGCCGATGCCGCCGTCAGCGGGAATGTCACTACGGTCCAACGCGCGCTGCGAGAGCTGGACGAGGTACGCATCAGTACTCATACGGCGATCGAGAATGACCTGCACGTAGTCGTGCAAGGAATGAACGACTTACATATTAAAGATGCGCTACGAGCGGTTGCCGGAGTCAGTAACACCTTACGCCTTACTGGGGACGGGATTCTGGAGTTCATGGAACGGGTGCAGCGGGAGCTGGCTGCACTCCGTGGGCAAATCGATAAAATCGATCCAGCACGGGTCATAGCGTTTATCAACCAGCTGCTCGACGACCTCGAAAGCCGCGTACGATTGACGATCGGTCCGGCAGTTGATGAACAAGTGCGGCGGATCAAAGAATGGGTCCG
>JAYVFX010000461.1:0-10571 GCA_043772795.1 Deltaproteobacteria bacterium | reverse complement strand
GCAATTGCTCGGGCACAATGATGTGGCCACCACCATGATCTATACCCACGTCCTCCAGCAGGGTGGCCAGGGCGTGCCTAGTCCCTTGGACGATCTCGGCGTGTGAGATGCCTGCTCTTCCGAAAAGCCTCGTCCCTTTTCAATCGGTGAGGGGTAGTCGATGGACACCACTGGAGACACAAATTGGGGTCAAGTCTTTACTTTGGCAGTAAAGATAACGGCACGCTGCGGAATGTCAAAATACCGAATAGTAATCCACCAATCGATCATCTTCCAAGCTCGACAGCATTGGAGCGAGACAGCATTTCCCTGCTCGAAACGGAGAAAAACGGCGCCACCCCGGTCTCGACTCTCCCTTTAGTAGTGCAGAATCGCTACGGCTCCAACCCCGCATTACAGGAACATCTGCTCTTCCCAGCGATATTGCCACGTTTGCACAATATGACGGCTTTCCCAAAAAAGCGCATCAGCAAAGAGGTATACTGGGGGATCAGTAATGACTTTGATCCACGGAGATTCTCGCGTGATCTGCGCGGTTGCCTCTAGGCCATTCAGCTCAGGCATAGCAATATCTCACCTTACGCGATTCGATGCCTGGTAGCCCAATATGTTGCGATCCTGGCTTTCAATCGTCCACAAAATGTGGCACCACTGCGTAAGGTGAGGAGATAAGAGAAATGCACGGCAGTCCCACGTCTTCGGCAAGTCGATCTTGACCGCGGAGAGGCGGTTTGCCTTGTCTGGATCTGTGCTATAAGGATCGAAGGGGTAGTCACAATCTGTCAACACATAGCGGGGGAAACAAGCGTGAAATTCGGAATCACCGTTGCAACCAAGATCGATGATTGGCAATTGATCAAATACGCTGAAGACCTCGGCTATGATGCCGCGTGGGTACCAGACTCACAAATGATTTGGTCAGATTGTTATGCCACCCTTGCGCTGGCAGCTCACAACACGTCCCGGATTCGCTTAGGCACCGGAGTAGCTATTCCTGGTGTCCGCGTTGCTCCGGTCACCGCGCATTCGATTGCTTCCATCAATCGGCTTGCACCAGGACGAGTTTTTCTTGGCATTGGCACTGGGCACACCGCCATGCGCGTGATGGGTATGGACCCCATGCGTGTAAAGGATTTTCGCGAGTATCTACGGATTGTGCGCGCCCTCCTGCGCGGAGAAGAAGTAGATTTCACCCTGAACGGAGTTACACGTACGACCCGCTTTCTCCATCTCGACCTGGGGTTCATAAACATTGCAGATCCGATTCCGATCTACGTGGCGGCCAATGGCCCGCGGGCACTCCGGGTTGCGGGTGAGTTTGGGGACGGTCTCATTTCCGTCTTTAATGAGCAGCCTGACGTGCTGAACGCTAACATGCATGCGGTGAAAGACGGCGCGGAACGAGCAAGCCGCTCACAACCATGGGAGAGTTTTCATACCGTGTCATTGACCTCTGCGGTCGTGCTCAAACCAGGTGAACAACTCACCTCAGACCGTGTGATCGATGAATGTGGCTCGTGGACCACCGCCGCCCTCCATTTCGTTTACGAGATCTTTCAACAGACAAAGCGCGAAGAAGACATTCCACCAGCGTTTCGGGATATATGGGAAGAGTATTGTGCGTATGTGGGCAAGATGCCCATACCTGCCAGTAAGCGCTATCTCCAGATCCACAATGGTCACTGTACATTCCTGATGCCTGAGGAACGGCGCTTTGTGACCCCGAAAGCAATTCGCGGCACTTGCCTGGTAGGAGACCCGCAAGAGGTCATTGCACAACTGCGTGTCGCTGAACAAGCTGGACTCAAAGAGGTCACGCTATTACCCCCAAGGGAATTTAGCCGTAAAGTCCTGAAAGATTTTGCTGAACAGGTGATACACCGTCTCTAATCATGCTATAGTTGCCCGCCGGCTCGTTTCATAAGGAGGTCTCGGCACCCGATGGAGTACACGATGCTAGGTCGATGGTTTATACAGAGGCTGACGAAACGTGTGTCGTTCGTACAGTATTACAGATGTTCATTTGCGTCGCTGCACCTGCGACTGCGCGCGTTGGCAGTTTTGCTCGGAGCAGCACTATCCGCAGCGAACGTCGTTTTTGTTCACCCCCTGTTTGCTCAGCTTACTCCAGACCCTGTGGCAGAGATCATTCGGACGCAACTGGAAGCACGTAAACCACCTCCACTAGAGCCAGAGCCGGTCGTCGCTCCACCACCGGCAGATGTCAGTGTCCCCCCCCCTACCCTGGATGCCAATGCCGACCCAGCAAATGATACTGCACCCGATACAGCAGACACGGACACGTCAGCACCCACAGTTGCCCCAGCACCGCCAGTGAGGCTAGTGAGATTTATCCCGCCTAAATTGTACGCTGGCAAGGAACTCATTCGCGCCGTGACCCTCCTCACACGATTCTACGAAGGTCGAGAATACCAGCCAGCCTGGACGACCGCTGCCGGTCTGCTGCCGCAGGGAGAAGTTTTACTCAGCGTTATTCAGGAAGAATCAGGACGAGAAGGATTACACGCAAGCGACTACCACCTTGCCAAAATCAAAGCTGTACTTGCAGATCTCCATCTCGGACAAACGAATAGTCAAAAAGCCCCGGACCCAGCGCTCTTAGCTGATCTAGATTTTTTGTTGACTGACGCATTCTTGCTCTACGGAGCAAATGTGTCCCTCGAGCGCGTCAACCTTAATGTCCTCGACGAAAAATGGTTTGCAAAGAACAAGGAAACTGACCTTGTTCCATTGCTACAAAACGCGCTTACGACCAACCGCCTTGTTGACACGATAAAGAGTTTACCGCCGCAACAGGATGGATATATCCGTTTACGCGACGCCTTCGCCCGGTACCGCGACATTGCTGCGCACGGTGGTTGGCCAACAATCCCGGCAGGCCCTGCGCTTGCACTCGGAGCAAGTGGGCCCCGGGTCGCTAAACTTCGCGCCCACCTTGTTGCTAGCGGAGATCTCTCCACCGCTCTGGCCAACACCCCTGAGACTCTGTTCGATGGATCGGGCAGACAAAGCCAGAACGCTGCACCAGAAGCAACCTTCGATCAGGACGTCGAACAAGCAGTGCAGAAATTTCAGCGCCGCCACGCGGTCAACGCGAGTGGCGTAGTCTCGGGTGAGACCCTAGCCCTTCTTAACATCTCGGCTGAAACACGGGTACGGCAAATCGCTATTAATATGGAACGCTGGCGGAGCCTGCCGCAAGACCTTGGACATCGCCACATTGCGGTCAATGTTCCTAACTTTACCTTAGAGGTCGTAGAGAATGATCATCCCGTACTGGATATGAAAGTCGTCGTCGGCAAGATGATAGAAGAAAGAGCTACACCGACTTTCAGTGCCAATATGACGTATGTTGTACTCAACCCCTACTGGTACGTCCCCAAGAATATTGCCGAAAAAGAACTCTGGCCGCTCCACCAACGCAATCCGCAATATTTTGGGCGCAACAATTTCGATATCCATCGCATTCCGATCGGCTACAAACAAGTAGCAGACCCCAACGCGACCGATGGTGCCAAAAAATCAGTCCGCGTCTACGACTATGTTATCCGCCAAGGTCCCGGACCGAAGAATGCGCTTGGACGGGTGAAGTTTATGTTTCCGAACGCCTATAGCGTATATTTGCACGACACTCCATCCAAAGATTTGTTTAACCGTACCGTCCGTGCCTTCAGTCACGGCTGCATTCGTATTGAGAAGCCGCTTGATCTCGCAGAATATATCTTACGTGATGCACCAAAGTGGTCGAAAAAAGCGATTCAGGCCACGTTACGTCGTGATAAAGAGCAAACCGTATATCTACCAGAGCCCATCCCTGTTCACATTCAGTACTGGACGGCTTGGGTGAATGACGAGGGAGAGTTGCAATTTCGCAATGACATTTACCGCTACGATCGTTTGATTCCAGGCTCGCGTTTGCCCAAGAGTCCCCCGGTTCCTCGCGTCTCACATTATCCACGTCCGAAAGTTCGTAAACGCGTGCCAAAAGTGCAGCCTCCTGCCCAGCCACCGGCGACGGTACCGGTACAAGCTTCAGCAGGACAATAAATCGAGATTCGACGACTCGGCGTGTTACGAGTAGATAGGAGCATCTATGGAAAATAGGAGATGGATCCAAGGGAGTTGGCAGGCGTCTCTCCTGTGTTTTTTTGTGTGCCTTGCACATCCTGCGCTTGCGAAACCAACCCCTTCCCCTGCGACAAAAAAGCACAACCCGCCAACAACCACAGACGCGAAACTGAAATCGAAGTCGAAAGCCATATCCACCTTACCTCTCTCGCACTCAACAGCAACCCACTCCACACCCTCGCTCCAACCCCGACAACAGGAACAAAGTCGCAAGCAGCGCATTTCACAAAGTACGACGGCTCAGAAAACATCGCCACACTCAGCAGAGCGAAAATCGGTCAAAAACACGACAAGGCCCGAGACGAAAGAGTCGCTGAGCACGACAACGCAGGATCGCAGCAAATCGCGCTCCATCACAGTCCTCAAAGAGACCAAGGGTCATACGCTGCTGAGAACCACGGTCACAATACCAGTCGCGCGCACTGAATCCCACAATCAACCGCGCATCGGTGAAGAGAAAAGTTCGCGCCGGCAATCACCTGCCAGTCTACCAACTCACAAAGCTCACGTAGATGCGACGAAACCGCAAGAGAGGCGTATTGACGTTTCTCGCTCAGAATCACTATCTGTTGTGAAGACATCTCCGACATTAAGCAAAGAGTCCATCTCCGCTCATCAGATCTCCCCAACGCCAGCAGTCGCTCCCGTCGTGCCGCCGGTGCTCCTCACCACACCACTACAAGTACCGATCCTCCCGCAAGAAGAATCTCCTATCCCATCGACAACACCCGCTCCTGTCGTAAACGCGGCACAGTCTCGTCCAGTTGATCCTCCGACGATGCTGGCGAAAGCGTCCACGATTACTTTCGTCGAACACGGCCCAACAAACCCGCCGAAGAGAGACGAAGGTCAGGCAAAAGAGTCTTCAGATTATGCACCGCAAAGAGCTCCGTTCAGAGTCACCTTGAACGACGAGGAGCTTGGATATCGAACCAATAGTATCTTCGTCCTTCCAGGTGACGAGATGTTTTTGGAAATCTCTGATTCACAAAAAAAAGCAGCATATACCATCCACAGTACGCTCGGCTCCGAACGCCTCCTCGCAGCACGGCGGTGGTATTGGACCGCACCAGCAACGAGCGGTATCTACCCGGTGAAAATCATCAACACGCGTATGCGAAGCACCATTGCTCTCAATGTGTTTGTGATGGTCCCTCGCGACCAGGTTCAGGACGGTTACCTCAATGGCTATCGCGTTGGCCAGTATCCTACAGAGGCATTGCGACAGTTACCAATGTACACTCCCCCACGTGGGCTGATCGAGATAACGCTAGAAAACGAGAATACTCTCGTAAGTCCGCATTTTCGTTTGCGACAGTTTCTTTGCAAACAAGATGGGACCTATCCCAAGTACATGATCTTAGACTCTCGCTTGCTCACTACCCTCGAACAGCTTCTTGAGATGGCAAATGCCAACGGATATCGTGCGCGTACGTTTAGTATTATGAGCGGGTATCGCACCCCATACTACAATCGAGCCATCGGTAACCATACAACCTATAGTCGGCATTTATGGGGTGACGCAGCTGACATTCTCATTGATGAGGAACCTCGTGATGGAAAAATGGATGATTTGAATCAAGATGGCGTAATTGACGCGCACGACGCCGACGTCATTTACCAGCTCATCGAGAATGCCTCCGAACCTCGATTACAAAAGATAATGATGGGCGGCTTGGCTCGCTACCGAGAAACCTCAAGCCATGGCCCATTCATTCATGTCGATGCTCGTGGTTCGTATGCACGGTGGGGGATCAAAACGCTCACCCGGGGTGGAACAACCCCAGGCGACGCTGGCTTTCAAACGAAGGAGCCGCCTCTATCTCAACCCTCCTTTTTGGAGTCACAATCGCCAACCGACCCTACTCCCTAAAGGGATCGATTCCCAAAGAATCTTCCTCTCTCTTGGCAGTCCAGGTACGTAGATGTTCATCGGTCTTTACGGCGCAAGAGACTTACGCCCAATGAAATAAGCGCCACTGTGGATCACGTAGGCAACCTGGTAGTGAGCAATTACTTTGTCCAGATACTTGACCCAAAAGAACAACCATTTGAATACATCAACGAGCACTCCGTACACCGTCCTATTATCGAAGCACAACAGGATAGCCAGGAAGTGTACCAGCAAGTGGTGAAATGTGGACGCTGGACCACGATTGAAGCCGCTATCGAGCCGTTCAAAATCTTCACACAATATCTCGATCCCACGATATGAAAACCGATAAAAGTCGTCAGGATCTGTATGATAAGGGAAAACAAACGGGACGTTCAGATAAACAATCCCACCAGGCTTGAGAATACGGAAAATTTCCTGCACCACTGTCGCCGGCTGCCGCACGTGCTCCAGCGTACTCACGCTGACGACGCAATCCACACTATCATTCGCGACCATATGTAGATTGTGCGCATCGGCAACGAGATCAACACCGGGTGCTGGCTCGATATCTACACAGACAACTCTCGCTCCAGGAGGCGGATCACCAAACGCATACGAACTACGCTCCTCTTTCGATCCAATATCAAATATCAATGGATTCGAAGGTAACAGACTGTATGGGTTAACATGGAAGGATCGGTACAGGTAGTTAGTCGATGGCGGAAGCGGAAGTCGGCGATAGAGGTCCTTGAGATGGTTCATGGCAATCTATAGTGCACTCAGAAGACTGAGCCAGGCCAGGGGAACCACGATAGAGGTAGAGACGGAAAGCGGATATTCATTCCGTTCAGCGCGTATAGCTCACCGTCGAGATTCGCGGTCGGTTTTTCGGTGCCACTCCCCCCTCTCCCCCCAACGGAGAGAGAAGGAGTCAAATAATCCCCATCCGTCTTGTCGATGGAGCGCGGCGGTTGTCAGCTTGTTTTCTTTCCTCGCGGAGCCATTTCTAAATCAGGCGGAGGGGCATCTGGCAGCTTCCAACGAATATACGGTTTGTCTTTCAGTTCGTGATAGGCATTTGCTTGCTCAATAGATTTATGGAAAGCGACTTCAAACGCGGCAAAGTCTTTATCGGCGATAGCTTTGCCAACGGGCGGCCAGTCTTCCGCCATGAATTGGTTGAGCGCGTCCTCGTGTTTAGGCCGCGTAAAGGCGCCCAATTCCATTAGCTCTTTGATCTCTTTCCACTGAAAGTTTGCTAACGCCCAGTGACCTTCCTTAGCAGCGTAGTAGAGTTTCCATGTCCGGACACCGATGTCTGGCATAATGCGCGCAAGTCCGGGTTGAATAGCGGCAATATCCTCTACAGTCATTTCCCGATGACCGCTCGATATTCCCATTTCTGAGATAACTTCTTTAATTTTTGCTTTGAGTTCCTCGTCAGTCATGACGATCTCCCTTCACATAGGTTTTTCTGAACCGAGCCACTATACTGAAAACAATGAAGAATGAAAGACAAGAAGACCGCCCTCGTTTTACATTTTTCACTCTTAATTCTTCACTGCGCGTAGCTCTACCAAAAATCCATCGGGCAACTCTCGTTTGCCAGCGATGAAGTCACCATTGATATCACTAATCCATAGTCGATCGCCCCAAAAACGGACCCCAGCAGGATTAATGAAGCCAGAGGCTACAAGGTGTAGCTGACCATCTCCAGTGACGCGATACACTTTTCCATCGGCTTGTAGTGTCTGTGTCATCGGTACCGGGACCTGGATACTTTCGATATCCGCAACAAACAATTGTCCGGCATACTGACCGAACGCGTCCGACGCGAAGTCGATTCCCATAGGTCGCGTAAGGCCAGTGACGACTGGGGTCGTGTCAATCTTTCCATCTGATGAAACACGGACAATCGCGCCGCCCTTACTTGTCGGTATCCCCACAATATCGCCTTGGGCAACAGTCACCAGCATATGCTTACCATCTGGAGTAAAACCGAGACCAGCAGGTGACGCGAATTTCTGATCGTCAAAGATAACAAACGGTGAACACTTCCCGTCGGACGTTACCTGGTAGATAGCATTGTTGTATGCCGTTATCGCATAGAACTTTCCGGCAAACGGGCTTCCTTCCGGACCGAATCGCGCATCAACTCCAAAGCCACTGACGCCTTGGTTTGCCTTCCCTGCGCTCGGGAGCGTACAAAATATACTCGCAGTGTACCCTTGGCGCGGATCAATCCGTTGGATGATATGGTTCGCGACCGCTCCTGCTTGCGCCACCTTTGCTTGCGCAAGCGAAAAAATCTGTCCGCCGAATGTACCAAAGCTACCGGGAGCAATATCCAATCCGGTCACTGGTAGTAACTTACCGAGTCCGGCCAGTTCACGAATCTTCCCATTACCACTGATGGCGAGAAGTCGACTCCCTTTCTCGTTCTCTTCTCCTCCATCGTCGTTCAGCCAAACTTCATCGCCACGAGGGAGCATCCACAACGGATCATAGAGTCGCCCAGGCCCGATCAAGAGCTTCGCGTGCCACCCCGCCTCGGTCGTAATCTTCGGTGGCGTCAGCAAACGTTTAGTGAGTCTCTGCGCCTCATCATCGGCGGTCGCACTACTCACTAGTAACGTACTCCAAATAAATGCCGCGAGCAGACCCCCAGCGTACTTTCTTAAGGGTATCAGTAGAGAGAACCTTCTCCACATAGCCATTTTTCCACGTTCCTTGCTTCGTCTCTTCATCGTCCAACTTTCGAGACGTGTCGCGTACTCATCCCACACGAATAGGGCTTGACACCTCCACTCGTCGTCGTCGTTCACGCCAGCGGTATGACTCCGCCCACACCACGACCATCTCCGGAAAACTCACGTTAAGGAATTCCGCAAAGTGTTTCTCTGCCCGGCGAACACCGGAGCGAGTAGGACGGGCATTAATCAGCTCTGCCGCAACAAACAGTTCTTCAACTGTTCCGGCATCTAATTGAACATCCATACGAACGCGGTGGTTTGGTGAACTTCCTACAACCAAACTGATTTCAAAGCTTCCCTTGAAACAGCGACGGGCAAGTTCAACCTGCGGCCAGAATGATAGAGCAATAATGAGATTGGGTTCTTCCAGATGCAGCGCAGCCAGAACAGCACCATTGTGGGTGAACATTTTCACCCGCCAGGAGACTTCGGCTAGTGCAATTCCAAAGGGTTGAATTCGGCGACTGAATACGTCTTGCGGGACTTCTACCTCCAGCACTCTGCCCATGGACTCCTCCTCCCCACACTGCTCCCCTCCTTATTCCGCGGAATCTGAGAGGCCGCATTCCACCACACCACTCCATATCACCACCACACCCTACGACGTAAAACGTAACTCGTGAAAGGGAAAATTCCCCCATGATGAAGTCCGAACGTAAGAAGTCGGCTTTCTTTACGCTTTACTTATTTACGCTCTCCAAACTTTAGTCTCTATCGAGTCCCCGTCGCGCAATAATATCACGCATAATCTCTGATGTCCCACCGCCAATCGGACTCAAACGAATGTCTCGAAAGAAGCGTTCGATCGGAAACTCCTGCATGTAACCATAACCACCATGAAGTTGCAAACAGTGATACGCCATGCGGTTAGCCATTTCCGAGGCGAATAGCTTAGCCATTGATACCTCGGTACTGCAGTCCCCTCCGCGCTGGAGGACATCAGCGGCATAGTATGTCAGTTGCCGGGCCGCTTCCAGCTCAGTTGCTAGGTCCGCCAGACGATGGGCCAGGGCCTGATGGTCGAACACACGCTTGCCGAATGTATACCGTTCACGCGTATAGCGCAGGGTATCTTCCAGTGCTTGCTGAGAAGCGCCAATCGCCATGCTCGCAGCGATAAGGCGTTCGTCCTGGAAGTTTCCCATGATGTAGTAAAAGCCTTTGCCTTCTTCGCCAATCAGGTTTTTCCGTGGGACCCGTACATCCTCAAAACTCAATTCCCCAGTGTCGGAAGTGTTATTGCCTAGTTTTTTGAGTTTCTTCGCGAGGCGAAAGCCTGGGGTATCACGCTCGACAATAATGATCGAGATGCCCTTATGAGCCGCGTCTTTATTGGTTTTCGCCGCGACACAAAACACATCCGCATGCACGGAATTCGTAATAAAAATCTTCGAGCCATTGATGACGTACGAATCACCATCTTTCACTGCGGTCGTCAGAATACCACCGACGTCCGAACCGGCCGCAGGCTCTGACACTGCGATCGCACATACCTTCTCGCCAGTGATCATGGGAACAAGGTATTTCTGCCGTTGCTCTTCAGTTCCATAACGAGCAATGTGAGTGGACGACATGTCCGTATGGACCAGTACGCTCATGGGTAGCCCCATGCCGCGTGCACGGCACAGTTCCTCAGCAAATGCGACAGTCATCCAGATGTCACCATTACTCCCGCCGTATTTCTCCGGATAGCGGATACCGAGAAACCCGAGCTCACCCATTCGGCGATACAGGGATTTCGGGAACAGTTGTTCCTCTTCCCACTGATCCATGTACGGATTGACCTCTTTGTT
>JAYVFX010000460.1:0-2666 GCA_043772795.1 Deltaproteobacteria bacterium | reverse complement strand
TAGATCGAATGGGGGGGGGTATTTGTCGGATTTTTGCTCTCAGCCCAAGTCTTTATTTTTCGCTTCGATGCGAGATTTTTTCTAGTACTAAAGTGCTAGACCAGTTTCTAAACCCTACCTCAGCTAGAAGCCTGGATTCCCGCAAGAACCTGTCCTGAGCCGTGTCGAAGGGTGGGAATGGCGGATTTCACCGTCCTTTCCCGTTTTTTGGGGAATTAAAGTCAGATCTTTACGGGGAGCCGTAGGCAAGGCAGGTAGGGATGCGGAACCAGAGAACAGGACTGTTCGGATTACCGTTGGCACGGCTTTGTAGCGCGGGTAGGAAATGCCCGCGCTCACTTTTAGCGTTTCCCCTCACGTACATTGCCGGAGGGTTTTGTTGATGTAGACGCAGGGGAGGGTTGCGTACTTGCTAGCGGTGTGGCCTCTTTCTCGTCTTTGGCTGACGCAGCGATCTTGTCCGCTGTTTCTTTTTCGTTCTTTGCGGAGGCAGCGGCCTTCTCTGTTTTTTCGTTTGTCAGTGCTGCTGCTGATCCGTTTGTTTCTATGATGGGACGATGCGCAGATTTTTCGCCTTGTTTGCGAAATAAAGAACTGAGAGTGAATCCGTCCTTCACTGGCTGTTTGGTAATACCGAAGAGGAGAGCGATATCGTGCCACACGCGCGTACGCGCCTGGCGGAAAAAGTCGGTGTTCTCAAACTCCTTGTCTAGTGCCGCGGAGGTGGCTTTGGCAAAAAGCTTCTGCATCCAGGCATCGTAGGGCAATGGCGGAAGGAAGGAGAAGGCTTTGAGTTTTCCCGCGGTGTCAATCAACTCCGCGCTCGCCTTGTTGGCGAGAAAATAACTGCGCGAGCGGCGTTGTAAGCGTCTATTGAGGTCGGAGATCTCCAAGAGCAGATTCAACGCTGTGCGCCAGCTAATGTCGTCTTCCTCCAGCAGGATGAGATTGACGTCGCTCAGTGTCGCAGCCGCGAGACTGAGACTTCCTGGTCCTGCTTGGGTGTCAATGATCACATAGTCGATGTTTAACATTTCGGTGGCGGCGGTCAGGAGTTTCTGCAACTTGTTGCTGACCATGTCGAAATCGAGGTGAGCACACTGGGTCCAGTCGGGACGCTCGCTTTCAGTAGAGAAGGGAACTGCAAACGTGTTCTCTAACCGACGATAGAGCGCATACAGTGGACCGGCATGGCCGTCACTGGTAACCGCCTTATGGAGTCCGTCCAAGAAATCTTTCTCCACTGCCTCGCCGCCGTTGAGATACTCGGCGAACGACAGCGGGACATGATCCAGCTCGTACTTGTTTTGAAACAAGAGTAGCGTTAACCCCTGCACAGACGGGTCCAGATCGAGCATTAAAACATTTGCACGTTCTTCCTGTTGAATAATCCGTGCCAGACAGGAGGCGAGCACGGTTTTTCCGACCCCGCCTTTTCCGCTGCATAGGGTAATGGTTTTCGTCATGTGTTCCTCCTCAGTGCCATCCTGAAACAGGTCTATCAAATCGGGGGGAAATTTTTACTACTTTCCGGCTGATCTCAGCAAGGTGCCCGACGTTTCTCCGCTGTGAGGATGAGACCGTTTCTGGTCTGATAGAAAAGTGCCATAGTGAAGAGCGGGAGAGATTGTATGGGTCAATTACCTATTCGGCAAGGTTCCACCCTATCAACGTGGCAAGCGTTCATCGACGGTCCGCTTTATGCGGATGCCGAGGCACCGTGGCGTGATGACCCCGCGTTTGTCACATTGTGTCAATTTCCTGGGTTGCGGGACTGTATCGGCGGGCGCATTAGTGAAGCCCTCACGCAAGCCGTGGGCTTAGTGAAAGCCATGACGCAGGTTGATCTGTTGTCCGTTGTACAGGCGAGTGCCCAGCTTCAGGGGCTCTGTGTCGGGTTTGGCATGAATGCGCTGGAGCCCTATGATCTGCTGCAGGTGTTTTCCCTCGCGTCTGTGCATGCCTACGAATGGATCGGCGAACACGTCGTTGAGGCGGCGCAAACTCTGGCCGCGTTCGCTCAGGGAGACGGACGACTCTTCGAGCAGATTCGTTTGCATCATGGAACTATGAGTGATCTTTCTGCGCTGCCTGATCGATCGATCCACGTAGTCTACGTGGGAAACGTTTTTACGTATGAAATTCCCATGACGCAGGAGACCTTCGTTTGTGCGGTGGCGGAGATGCTACGGGTGTTGGCTGACGGTGGCCTGGTGTTGAGTCGCGGGTCTTCTGGGGTGTTGGAAACCGCATTGAGTCGGGCAGGGAAGATGTTACTACGCAACCCGCTCGTTTCGGTATTTCAGCGGCAGATATAGGTTTCCTCAATGCTGGATGCCGAAGGTAGCGGATTCCCTATTACAAATAGATTCCTATAGGAGTTTCAGTTGTATGATCCGTCTTGATCATGTGCATATCTTTGCCTCAGATATCGAGAAGACCCTTCATTTTTACCGCACGATGTTTGGTGCGCGGGTGGTCTACGATGCTCTACTGGTTGGGCAACGCAATGTGCGGCTCGACATTGGTGGTCTGGCGATGCATGTCTACGATCAACCGCCGCGCAGTGCCGATCGTGGGCTCGTGAATCATCTCGGTATCCGTACGGATGATCTCGCGGCGTTGGTGTCACATATGAAAGAACATGGAGTGATATTTCGTAAAGA
>JAYVFX010000459.1:0-7933 GCA_043772795.1 Deltaproteobacteria bacterium | reverse complement strand
CTCTGCTTTCGTGAATGTCCATACCTTCATATTGCCTTCGGCCAATTTGATCGTGCCGTATTACAAAGGATTTGGCAGTTCAGTCTCTTTGCTTCCGTTATCACCATGAGCAGCCAGGTCATTCATTATACGGATACACTGGTGGTCGGGGCATTTTTGTCCGTTGGCGCAGTGACGTTCTATGCAATTGGGGGTGGACTCATTGAATACACCTTACGCTTGGTTCAGTCGTTGACCATGACCTACACTCCTCTCGCCAGTGATTTGGGTGCACGAGGACATACCGAGTCATTGCAACATCTGTTGATCCACGGTACGCGGATAGCGATCTTGGTCGGGGTTCCGGTGCAAGTGGCGCTCTTCCTCCGCGGCGGAACCTTCATTAATCTGTGGATGGGCGCGGAATACGTGCAGGTATCGAGTCGCGTTTTACAGATCCTCCTGATCGCTCAGTTTTTTATCGTGGCGAACATGAGTGGGTATGGGGTTGCCTTTGGTTTGGAAAAGCACCGGCCGGTGGCGTTGGTAGTGATGATGGAAGCCTTGGCAAATCTTGCTTTGAGCATCGTCCTGGTGCGCTGGCTGGGGCTTGAAGGCGTGGCCTGGGGAACGGTGATTCCCAGCCTCGTGACGCAGCTTATCTTCTGGCCTGGCTATGTGCGTACGTTAGTAGGGTTGTCGCCTTGGCTCTATATCCAACGAGCGTGGGTGCGTGCCTACGCGAGTGTGATACCATTTACAATTGCGTGTTATTGGGTTGATCGCCATTGGACGCCACCGAACCTGCTGTTTTTCTTCGTGCAGATGGCACTGTTGTTACCGTTTCTCGTCGTCGGTATCGGATGTTGTTTCCCAAAGGAGGCAAGAGACGGGTGGCGATCGCGCCCGGCTTGGCTCTTGCCGGTGAGCCGAGCAGTTCCGTCTCTTGTCGGGAAATCGTAGGAGGGCTGAAAATACTATGCCTATGTCTCCTCCACTGGTGGATATTGTCCTCTGCGGTACTCGTGAACGGGACGCCTGGGAACTATTTGTGCAAAATGCACCGAATGCGACCATCTGTCATCATTTTCTTTGGCAATCCGTCATCCAGTCGGCATATGGGCACCGACCATTCTACCTCATGGCTCGGGACGGTGAACATGTGCGAGGCATCTTACCTCTGATACTCGTGAGTAGTCGCTTATTCGGAAGATCTTTGACCTCTATGCCGTTCCTCGATTATGGCGGGGTGTGTACTGACGACGCGGGAATTGCCAACGCTCTTATCGAGAGAGCCAAACTCCTCATGCGGGAGTACGCGGTCGACTGTGTCGAACTGCGGCAGCGGATGCCTACGGGTGATGAGGGGAGCGTGCGCCGAGATAAAGTTGGAATGGTCCTTGATCTCTCGCCGGGGATTGAGGCGTTATGGCGGGGACTCCCGACGAAGATGCGGAACCATGTGCGCAAGGCTGAAAAGTCCGGGCTGAAGGTCGAGGTCGGAGGAGGCGAACTTTTGCCTGAGTTCTATCCCGTTTTCCTCGAGAACATGCGCGACCTTGGTTCTCCAGTCCATCATCAATTGTTCTTCCGTCGTATTTTTGAACAGTTTGGGGAGCAGGTGCGGTTGTTCCTGGTGCGAGATGAAGGGCATCCGATTGGTGGTGTCGTGTGTTTCTTTTTCCGCGACACCGTGACGGTTCCCTGGGCATCTTCGTTACGACGCTATGCCACCAAGTGTCCGAACAATCTCCTCTATTGGGCAGCCCTCCAGTATGCGTGTGCGCAAAATTATGCACGCTTTGATTTTGGCCGTTCGTCGATTGATTCTGGGACCTACGTCTTCAAAAAGCAGTGGGGAGCGCAGCCGATTCAGGTCTACTGGCAACTGTTGAGCAAAGATCCGGAGCAGACAAGTCTTGCGTTTGCTGCCAATGAATCGAAGTATAAAATAGCTGTTGAGGCATGGAAGCGGTTACCCCTGCCGGTCACAAAGATCTTGGGACCGGCGATCCGGAAGTACCTGACCAACTAATCCGCGGGCACTCCTTTGACATTTACACAAAAAATCACTAAGAGTTAGAGTACGATGCACATAGCAGGACCCCTTGCGTTGGGATGCGGCATTACTGTCGCGTATACCTATATGGGCTACCCTCTGCTGCTCTGGCTGCTGGTTCGCCTGCGGGAACGGCGCATTGAGCAAAGTCAGCAGACGCCACCAGTGACATTACTTGTGTCCGCCTTTAATGAGCAGGCGGTGATACGAAGCAAGATCGAGAACTGTCTCGCACTGGACTATCCACGCGACAACCTTGAGCTCATCGTTATCTCGGATGCTTCTACTGACGGCACTGACCAGATTGTCGAGGAGTTCGCTGCGGACCAAGTCCATCTCTTACGGATGCCACAACGCTGTGGGAAAACTGTGGGGTTGAATGCCGCAGTGCAGCGAGCCCAGGGGGTGATTATCGCTTTTAGCGATGCCAATATCATGTACCAGCCGGATGCACTGCGCTGTTTGGTGAGAAATTTTGCCGACCTGACAGTGGGCTGTGTCACTGGTGATTCACGGTATATTGACCCCAACCAATCCGCTGCCCACAAGCTAGAAGAAACCTACTGGCATTACGAACAAACTCTCCGCACCCTCGAAAGTCGGTTTGGGAGCACGGTCGGTGGAGATGGGGCGATATTTGCGATTCGCAAGGAACTGTATACGCCACTACCGCCTAACGCTATTAATGATCTCGTGGTTCCTCTCCAGATTGTTGCCCGTGGATATCGAGCAGTGTTTGATCCGACCGCAGTCGGATTTGAACCCACGGCAGGACAGTTTGACGGTGAGTTTCGTCGTAAGCGACGGATCGTCAATCGCAGTTGGCAGGGGATAATGAGTGTCTCCGACGTGCTGAAGCCGTGGCGGGTCGGGACGTTTGCGTGGCAGGTCTGGTCTCACAAAGTGATACGCTGGCTCGTGCTACCTGTTATCCTCATCGGTGCTACCGCCTGCTACTTTGCTGAACCACTCGGAATGATATACCAACTTGGCTTTGTGGGATGGGTCAGTAGCCTCATCGTTGCTGTGTGCGGAGCCCTGTGCTCCCGTAGACGAGGGACCGCCGCCCGATTCGCCCACGGCGTCTTTTATTTCTATTTGGTGAACGTGGCGGCGTCCTGGGGAATTGTCCTGGCTTTACGCGGACACGTAGAGACGGTGTGGACGCCGGAGCGGGCGTCCAAGTAACATATGGGGCGTATTATGCGATTCGCTACGTTGCTGACTGTTGTCTCCTTGTGTGAGCCTTCCAGGTTGTTCCCCTCACTATAACTGCATTGGACGCTTGAAACGTGCGACCGGGATCTTCTCGTTCCGACACGAGAGTGTTGCATGTTGTTCCTTCGTTTGGATTCGGAGGAATGGAACGCATTATTTGCGCGATCGTGGATGGAACAGCACAGTGCGGTACCCATATAATTCTGAGTCTGAGTGGAACGCTTGATGCCAAGGCTTGGATTGAGAATAGATCACCGCAATATATACCCTTTGTGAAACCTCCGACGCAACGACGATTCTTCTTAGCGTTGTATCGGCAGGTGCGAAATATTCGCCCGCAGATTCTGATGTCGTACAATTGGGGGGCGATAGATGCCATCTGGCTTGGTCGTCTCGCGCGAGTGCCAAGAATTATTCACAGTGAGCACGGGTACAATATAGACGAGGCGAAGTCGACGAACAGGAAAAGAGACGTCGTGCGCTCGCTTCTCTACTCGCTATCGTCTAAAGTGATCGTCGTCTCCCACGATCTACAGATGTTGATGCAGCAGAAGTACCATGTGCAAGATCAGCGGGTATTATTCATTCCGAATGGGGTCGATACGCACTACTACACGCCTGATGAAGGAGAGCGGAAACACACCAGGACTGCACTTGGAGTGCACGATCAGGATGTCGTTATTGGCTTTGTGGGGCGTCTGGACCCAGTGAAAAATCTGGACTTTCTCCTGCAAGCCTTCGCCCTCAGTGCGAAACAGTCGCAGAGACTCAAGTTGCTGATTGTTGGTGATGGACCTGAACGCGTGCGTCTTGAACAGCTCTGTCAACAGCAGAATCTTCAGTCAGTGGTGATTTTTACGGGGAAGCAGGAACGTATCTTACCGTACTTACGAGCACTCGATATCTTTCTTATGACCTCGCTACGCGAGCAAATGCCGATGACCGTTCTTGAAGCAATGGCGGTTGGAGTTCCGGTGGTCGCGAGTAATGTCGGCGAAATTCCTTATATCGTTGAGAATGGCATTGAGGGTTTCGTGCATAGTCTTGACCAAGGGGAAGCGGTCTTCGCCGCCGCACTCCAACAGCTGCTTTCTCTCTCACAACGACAGGCATTTGGCAAGGCTGCGCGCCGCAAGGTTGAAGAATCCTTCCCGCAGCGTGCGATGATCACCCATTATCAATCTTTGCTTACGGAGTTGACGATATGAGTATCTTCCGTCTTCTCACGGCGCGACGCTAAGCCGACCTATATGTGTGGCATTACTGGCATCTTCTATCCGCGTCGCGCGTACGGCGTTTCGACTGCTCTGTTGGAACGTATGACAACGGCCCTGGTGCATCGTGGACCGGACGACGGCTCCCTTTTTGTCGACGGACCGATTGGACTCGGACATCGTCGGTTGAAAATTATCGATCTTGAGGGAGGAAAACAGCCGCTCTTCAATGAGACCTCGACGATGGTGATCGTGTTCAACGGAGAGATCTACAATTTTCTGGCCCTGCGTACGGAGCTGCTCACGCGTGGTCATCGATTTAGCACTAAAAGTGATACGGAAGTTATTCTGCATGCATACGAGGAATATGGCGAGGACTGTCCCCGTCATCTCCGTGGGATGTTTGCCTTTGCTATCTGGGATAGCGAGAAACAGCGCGTGTTTCTCGCGCGTGACCGTGTGGGCATTAAACCACTCTACTATTTCTGGGATGAGCAGAAATTTCTCTTCGCGTCAGAACTGAAGGCAATTTTGCAGGACCCTGAAGTCTCCCGCAGCATAGACCCCTTGGCGCTTGATGACTATCTGACCTATCTGTATGTCCCGGCTCCGAAGACGATTTTCCAGAAGATCCGCAAGTTGCTACCCGGGTATACCCTGACGGTTGATGCGAATGGTATCCGTGAGCGGCAGTACTGGGATCTATCCTTTCACCCCCCAACGAACCTGAGTGAGGGTGATTTCATTGAGGGACTGTTCGATAAACTACGAGACGCGGTGGCGAGTCATTTGGTGAGCGACGTGCCGCTCGGAGCTTTTCTTTCTGGTGGGGTAGATTCGAGCGCGGTCGTGGGCTTCATGGCCGGCCTGCTTCCGCACGCTGTGAATACCGCCTCGATTGGATTCAGTGAGGATGGGTTCGACGAATTGCCATATGCGAGAGCTGTGGCGCGACTGTTTTCGACCCAGGCGCACGAGAAAGTTGTGCGGGCCGATGCGGTTGGCATTCTGGACGATCTGGTGTGGCATTTCGATGAGCCGTTTGCTGATGCGTCCATGGTGCCAACCTATTATGTGTCGCAGGTCGCACGGGAACGGGTGACCGTCTGTTTATCGGGCGATGGTGGGGACGAAAATTTTGCCGGCTATCGTCGTCATCACTTTGATGTGATGGAGAATCGTATCCGTGGAGTGGTTCCGCAACTCCTGCGCGGGCCGCTCTTTGGCACGCTGGGACGACTCTATCCTAAGGCAGATTGGCTACCCCAGATGCTGCGTGCTAAGACACTGCTCACGAACGTCTCTCTGTCACCGGAGCGTGCCTACTTTAACACGATGAGTTGGTTCAGCCCCACTATGAAGACACTGCTGTACAGAAACGAACTACGTCAGGCTGTGCGTGGGTACGATGCCTTTTCGGTGATGCAGACGTACTTTGACCGTTGTGTCGGGTGGGACCCGCTCTCACGTATTCAGTACGTCGATATCAAAACCTACTTAGCTGATGACATTCTGACGAAAGTTGACCGCGCGAGTATGGCGCACTCACTTGAAGTGAGAGTTCCGCTGCTCGACCATGAAGTGATGGAGTATGCGGCGAGTATCCCAGCCTGCTATAAGCTACGAGGAGGAGAGGGGAAGTATATTTTTAAGCAGGCCCTTGCGCAACTCCTTCCTGCGGACATACTGCAGCGCCCCAAAATGGGGTTTTCCATGCCGTTGGCGAGATGGTTTCGTCATGAACTCAAGGGCAGTTTTGAGCAGCTCGTGCTGACGAAAAAGTCGTTTCTTGGGGAACTGTTTTCTACGGAACCAATTCAGCAGTGGTGGGAACAACACCAGCGGGGGACGCGAGACTACGCACCCATGCTGTGGGCGCTCTTGGTACTCGAACATTGGGGGAGGAGGTTTGTACGGTGAGGGTGCTGGTATTCTCCTCATTGTATCCGAACAACATCTGGCCCTCGCATGGGGTCTTCGTCAAAGAACGCATGGTCCATTTTGCGCGCTTGACCGGGGGTGAAATACAAGTCGTGGCACCCGTTCCCTACTTTCCGGCCTGCAAGATTGGCTCGTATTGGCACTACTCTCAGGTTGCCACACAAGAAACTGTCGACGGAGTTGCCGTCTCTCACCCTCGCTATTTCATGACCCCCAAGGTCGGGATGTTTTTGTATGGATGGCAGATGTTCTTTTCGGTGCTGCCACACATGAGAAGAGTACAGCAGCACTATCCGTTTGATCTTATCGATGCGCACTTCTTGTATCCGGACGGATTCGCCGCCACGTTATTAGGGCGTACGTTGAAAACGCCAGTTGTGGTGTCCGCGCGTGGGAACGACGTCCTCTTGTACTCGCGCTTCGCGACGATTCGCCCATTGCTCCGAAAGACGCTACGGGCAGCACAGCAAGCGATTACCGTGAGTGAGGAACTGAAAGCAGGGTTGGTGCGACTGGGAGCGCCGGCGGACAAAGTGACCGTTATTCCTAACGGTGTAGATGCAGGGAAGTTTCACAATATCCCGCAGGAGAATGCGAGAACAACGCTCGGTCTTAGTGACAAGAAGACGATCCTCAGTGTTGGTCACCTGATTCATCGCAAGGGGTTTGATCGCCTGCTGCTGGTGCTCAAAAATCTCTGTACTGAGAACCGAGATCTCGACCTGCAATTGATTATTGTTGGCGAAGGGCCGCTACGAAAGAGCTTGGCAGAGACGAGTATTGCGTGTGGCCTGGGCGAACGCGTACGGTTTGTTGGCACCGTTCCTCATCAGGATCTGGCGTTATGGTATAGTGCAGCGGATGTTTTTTGCTTACTCAGTCGACAAGAAGGGTGCCCGAACGTTGTGCTTGAGTCTCTGGCCTGTGGAACCCCTGTCGTGGCAACCTCAGTAGGAGAAATCCCCTCTCTTCTTGCCTCTGAACACGTTGGACTACTGGCTGAGCCGAATGAGTACGACATGACCCGAAAAATATTGTGGGCCCTGGACAAATCGTGGTCGCGCGAAACTATTCGTGCGTATGCAAAAGGATATACCTGGGAGCGCGTGGCGCATTCGCTCGCGCAGGTTTTTGCGTTGGCGGTAACTCCGAACGCAGCAAACGCCTCTGGTTATGAGTCAGTGACAGAAGGCGGGGAACAATTCCGACTGTAGGAACAAGGGGAAGATGCCGGAGCCGTTTATGATACGAGGCTGTTCGCTTGTCTGGGTCTGTCTCCTAATCCTGGTGGCATATGCAGAGGGACAGGCACAAGACAATTACGTGCGGAACTCCGTGAGCCGAGACTATTTTGCGATCGTTGAGGCTGCCCCTGGCTCCTCCCCGCGCTGGCTCCTACGAGACATTGAGAGGAACCATCTTAATAAAGCTCTGGTGTACCTGCGACAAGGGAAATTGCGCGAGGCGATGAATGACTGCATTTTCGTATTAGATCGCCTTGCCAATCATCCAAAGGGGTTGG
>JAYVFX010000458.1:0-2192 GCA_043772795.1 Deltaproteobacteria bacterium | reverse complement strand
GTGGTAAAAGAAGAGATTGAGCAGATACTTGTCCCTCACACGGGAAATCGCTTTTGACAGCACAAAGAGACGCCGTTTGGCAACGGCGACAGGATCACTCACCTGGGAATCGATTGCACGTCGGAAGACGTGCAGAAACTGCTTAAAGGCGGGTACGACCGCTCGTTATTGCATTTGACGGTGGAAGCAAGAAAATGGTTAATGCAACTAAAAGAAATGGACTTCGATCAGGGTAGACGCGATTATCGAGAAGATACCAGTAAAGCCGATGCTAGAAAAGCTACGGATCATCATGTTGTTTGCGGCCGACTTTAATTTCGCTCTGAAGTTAGTCTGGGGGAAACGACTGGTACAACACGCAGAGCATTACAAGGTTCTGGGAACAGAGAACCATGGATCAAGACCGGGAAGACAGACAACGGACGCCCTTATGGAGAAGTTACTCATATACGAACACGCAAGACTGACAAGAACGTCAGTTGTTACTATGGACAATGACGCAAAATCGTGCTACGATCGGATCATAAAAACGCTCGCTATGACGGCTTGCATGTCAGTCGGACTGCCTCTAATGGCAGCGAAAATGCACAACTTAACCCACCATGGCATGGTTCACGAAATCAAGTCGCGACACGGTCTTTTCTCACCGTATCAGGGAACAGACCAGGACCCTCTTGAAGGCACCGGCCAGGGCAGTGGTGGCAGCCCGGCGATTTGGCTCACCTATGTAGTGAGCCTGTTAAATGCATTTCGAAAATTCACCACCGGAATTCGAATTCTAAGTCCGTACTCGGCCAGAATGGCACTGCTGATCACTGCAGTGTTTTTCGTGGACGATGGTATGCCAGGTGTCAATGACGCGATGGAAGCAAAGGCAACAAGGTTAGACATTCTCTTGGCGCAAGCAGAGTCAGCGGCACAATTGTGGGAGAGGTTGCTGTTCGTACCAGGAGGGGCACTGGAACTTACCAAGTGCTTCGTATACATATTGTACTGGGACCTCTCTCATGGTAAACACCGGGTAGTCCACCCATCAGAAATACCAGGGTGTACCCCTGAGGAGGAGCAGTTTAGAGGTCCGGTGAGTCTCACATACGGAAATGATGCGACAACACGCCACAAGATAGTTACCAAGTCACCCTTCATAGGAACCCGCACACTGGGGGTGAGAATCGCTCCGGCAGGAGGTTGGAAAGAAGAATTTGACGAGAGAAGAGCCCAGGCCCGACTCCTCGGAATCCAAGTAGCAGGATCAGGGATCTCGCATGAAGCAGCACGAGTTGCTTATCGGGCGATTGTTTGTCCGAAACTGGAGTATCCGCTTGCGGTCACTCAGTTCACACAGAAGCAGTGTGATAGGATTTCGTCACCCGTTCTACGTGCTTGTTTATCCCAGATGGGATACAACAGCAATATGCCGAGGGAAGTGGTGTACGGTCCAACGGATATCGGAGGTATCGGGATGCACGACCTGTACATTGAACAAGGGATCAAGCAGATCACAACGTTAGTGGGTCACGTCCGCCAAGACAGCGACACAGGGCGGATGATGGTCAACCAACTCCAGTGGTGCCAGGTTCAAGCTGGAACGTCGATCTCTCTATTGGAGTCGCCCAGAGTTCCGATTGACTACATAGAAGACTGCTGGATAATGTGCATCCGAGATTTCTTGGCCACATATAACTTCCGGATCGAAATCATCGACGAAGCACGTCCGAGGTAACAGTGCCTAAATGATGAATTCAAAATGGACGCTTTGAGGGAGAGAGGGAGCTGCACGGCATTGGACTTACAGAGCCTGAATGCCTGTCGCACGTTTCTTCGAGTCGAAAGACTATCCGAAACCTGCACAATGTACGGGAAAAGCGTTAGCGCAAATATCATCAAGGGACTTCCAACTCTTGAGTACACTTCAACAACGGCGTGGCCATGACAAGGGCCTCCGACTAAAGCTATGTGGTCGCTCTGGAAAAACCGCTTGATGCGAGTCTTTTCGAGAGATGGAAAAACAAGAAATCTTCGTGTACCCTTGGGGGCTTGGATCACCGGCAACTTGAGAGCGGAGGAATGGAACTTCCTTGCAGCAACGGCACCGACTCAGTGCACAATTTATCGCGGACGAGCGGACGGTCGCTTCGACGTCCTTCAACAGAAGTTGGCACGTGGAAGTCGCATTAGCGTCTACGCCGCAC
>JAYVFX010000457.1:0-2560 GCA_043772795.1 Deltaproteobacteria bacterium | reverse complement strand
ATCCCACCCCGCGCTACCGCCTTTCCGTACTACACTAATTGCAGCCTGCGGCTGGCTTCGTGCCATTCTGGCACAGAAGGCGCCTCACATCTAGGCGTTTTGGAATTGAAAAGGTTAACTTATTTATTCAACGCTCAGTAAATGCGTTCACTCTATCGACCTGACCGTAACGTTTGTCTCATCGAGACAAGCGTTGCATTCGTTTGATCTGTCACTAGGGGAGCAAGCGCCAATCGTAAAACACTTCGTACTTGCCGTTATGGCCTTTGAAGACAGCGACATCCTCAGGGCTAACGGTTGCTCCGCCGGGGAAGCGATGCGTGGCTGAGTTGATCCGGACTGAAAGTGTTTTTGGAGGGAAGATATCGTCATTCCATGCGTTGGTGAGAATCTCGAAGATTTTCCCAACAATGTAGTTCACGGCAAGCGCGATTGCTATTTCCACTGGCTTACCGCGGGCAATGGCGTCTGCCACATACTCTTCGACCTTTGCCTTTACCTGCTTGAATAGGCCATTCACGAAATCGGGAAAACCCCCTTGATCTTCCTCTGCCAATACCAACGTCACAAAGTATCGTTTTGGGAAGCTGGGTCCTTCGCGTATGTCAAAGAGAGTCAATCGCTTAGGTGGTGTATAGCGTTTGGTGTTGCCTTGGTCAAAGTCACCTACTTTGAAGCTCGGGACCTTCTTTACGTCACCGGTTTCATCGACGGTGTTTGCGCCTAGGAGAATCTCATCGCTGCCCGGCCATGCAGGGCCTGTTTCATCGACGCACTTCACTCGTTGGATGCGAAACTCCAGCTTACTGATGCTCGATACCGCTCCTCCATTTGTTCCACTGGGAACTGTGGGAACGGTGGGAATAGGCGGGAAGCCACCGTCTTCGGAGATGCCTGTCAATGCTGCAGGTGCCAAAGCGAGGTCATCAGGTAGGGTCAAGCTCCTAACTTGCTCCGCAATGGGTGTCGAGATACCGAGGTCGATGCTTGCCAAGTCGCGGAAGCGGCGTTCGGACAGACCATTACGGCTCTGGAGCGCCGGGAGCACTTTCGCGGCGGCATACTGGCGCTGTTCGGGTCGTAGTTGGTCAAATCGTTTGCGCAGGATTTGTTCCACTGAGTCTGCGTCTGATGGCAATGGAAAGGCAGTTGGTTCCGCATGGTGTGCAGCGACTTTAGCGATGGCAAGCTCCATCTCAAGCACCACGCGGTTCGCAATCTTGCGCAGTTGGTCATTGGCCAAGGCTGTGTTTTCAGCAGCTGTATTGGTTGGACTGATCGTATTCGTAGACATGTTTTCTTTCCCTCTTGTGTTTTTGCAGTTCTTTAGTTCTGCAGTTTTGTAGACACACCAAATGGTGCGCAAGGAAAGGGTATTGAAAATCCAACGGAGATAAGTGACAGATCGAACTGGAAAAGTGCCATTTTTGCCATAGCTGTGCGAGAGCGATTATGGAAAAGAGTTCCAGCGCTTACTAAAAGCGCCGGAACTCTTTGGATCAGGTATCAGACCGGTTAAGTGCTGTCCCTATGGAAGCGAACCGCCACGGGGATCGATAACAATATCGCCCAAGATCGAATTGAACGCGGTGATCGTCAACGTCATGGATTTACCCATAAGTTGAATGGACGGTTGATCCGGATGCATTTGTTCCGCACCTCTGCGTTCAGCATCTTTGTTTTTGGGCAGATAGGTGGCCAGCAAAATGCACAGTTTGGGCTCGGATTTGCAAGGTGGATCATCCACAAAATCCTTGTCATCTCGCAACCCCATATGTGTACCCACGTACTCATTCGTCGTCGTCAAACCAAACGTGCTACTAGCGACGGCACTGGTTCCAATCGAAAAACTCATCCCTTGGTGTATCTGGGTAGAAGAGATCGGTGTTGCGGAGACGGATAGACGCACTGGGGCACAACCATTACTAGCAGTGCCGCAGCCAGGGTCTAATGTCAACGTTGTGCTATTGGCGGGAGTGCCAAGCTCGATGGCGAGGATTGAGCCGCTTTGGAGCGCCTTTAGAGTAGGACTAATGAAAGGAGGGCCGGAGTATGGCTCTGTCGGGGGCATAGGGACGTCTGGAGGTGGCATCGGCTCGCTATTGTCGGATACAGTTTCCGTGATCGGCAAGCCATAGTAGCTCATGCTAAAAAAGGAATGAGTAAATACCTTATCTTCCGCGACCTTTTCCGACTGCGGATAGCCGTTGATCAGGCCGGAGAGACTGATGTTCGGACAGGTCACCGTGCCGTTTAGCCAGACGACGGCAACTGGAACAGTCGCCGTTTGTTTCTCTGTGCTGGTAAGCGGACGAGTAGTCAGAAAGTGTTTGATCGACCCGCCCTCGGCCAGTTTGCAGTCAATGTGTATTGAATGCACTGGGTCCGCTGCTGCTGAATCATTCATGTCCCGCAGTTCGAGACAACCAACATACACGTCATTTTTTGTGAGCATCCAGTTGAGGACAAAGCGCCAATACCCGCCCTTTTGCATAGGGGGCACGATTGTCGCCCCGGTTCTGCACTCGCTGTACTTTGCCGCTGGCACGGGTGTCGCTGC
>JAYVFX010000456.1:0-5580 GCA_043772795.1 Deltaproteobacteria bacterium | reverse complement strand
AATGACTGGTTCTACGATCAAGGATGGACGGATGGTTTGCCAATCGTCCCGCCGACGCCGGAACGGGTCGAAAAAATGTTGGCTTGGACAGACCGAGATCCGCAAGACGAACTCGGACCAGTACCACCGAAGTATGGCATCGCTACGATCGAAAAACTGGCGATCAATGCCGTGATGGCAGGCTGTCTACCGGAATACTTTCCAGTCATCATTACCGCGGTCGAGGCGATCTTAGAGGAGAAGTTTAACCTCTATGCTGTGCAGAGCACGACGCATCCATGTGCTCCGTTGCTGATTCTCAACGGACCGATCGCACGCGAACTCGGTGTGAACGCACGCTACAATGCCTTTGGCCAGGGTTGGCGATCCAATGCGACAATTGGTCGCGCTATGCGCCTGATTCTGCTTAACGTTGGCGGCGGAGTGCCTGGAGTGCTCGATCGCGCGACGCAAGGCCAGCCATCCAAATATTCTTATTGCATTGCTGAGAATGAAGGTGAGAATCCATGGGAACCGCTGCATATTGAGCGTGGTTTTGCCGCAGAAACGAGCACGATCACAGTCTGTGGAGCTGAAGGTCCGCATAATATCAACGATCACGTAAGCACGGCTGCACCGGGAATCTTGATGACGATTGCCAGCACGATGGCTGGGATGGGGTCGAACAACGCGTACGCCTTTGGCGAACCCATTCTCGCTTTAGGGCCGGAGCATGCGGCGATTCTTGGCCGCGATAGGATCAGCAAAGCCGAGATCCGTGACTACGTCTTCCGTCACGCTCGAGTCCCACGCGTACAGTGGGAAGCTGGAGGGATGTTTGGTATGGGCATTGGCGAGGATGGCGCATTTCCCGGCGAAACTGCACTGCCGTTGATCCGCAAGCCTGAGCACCTGATAATTATTGTTGCTGGCGGACCAGGGCGTCACTCCTGTTGGATGCCGACCTTCGGGGCGATGACGCGCTCTGTCACCCGAGCGATTGCCCGGAAAGATGGTATGGACGCGAAGTCGATTCAGGAGTTTCGACGGTGAAAGTGCGGTTAAGACCTGAAGTCGCATCGTCTCAGTACCGTATGATATAGCCCGCCAACCATTCTGATTTTCTGAGTACTTCTCCGGTTAGCTATCTGTGATGCGGTTGCGCAGTTTCGCATAGCGCAGCGCGGGACCGCGTATTTCCTGAATGCGCAAAGTCGGATTTGCGTAGCTCACGCGTCTATTGATACTCTCAGGATAGTCTTATGTTGAACTGGGTGTGTGGGCGTGACCGCTCTCGGGTACACGTTTCTTTCTCGTGCGTCGCGTAAAAGCTGAGATCGCTCATGTATACTGAGTACTTTGGTTTTCGTGAAGAACCATTTGCCGATAGCGCAGATCTTCGCTTTTTCTACACCAACCCGCTCTGTCAGAAAGCCTACTCGACATTGCTGTCCGGTATTCGTGAATACAAAGGGTTTCTGCTTCTCACTGGGGAACCTGGCACCGGAAAAACGACGATCTTGCGTCGTGTTATGAACGACCTTGAGGTTTCAAGTCACTCCCTGTTTTTTGACAGCACCAGTCTGACCTGTACGAGTATTGATGATCTTCTCTCTTTCATTTGTACCCAATTGGGGATGCAAGAAGATGTCGGCGGAAAATCGGAGAAGCTCCATGCCTTCCGTAGTTATCTCAGCACCTTAGCCAGTAAAGGGGGGACAGGGGTGTTGGTGATTGATGAAGCACATCATTTGAGCGAAGACGTGCTGAATGGTCTCCGTATGATCGCACCGATCGACCCCAAAAGTGAGCGATTACTTTTGCAAGTTGTGCTCGTGGGTCAGCCCGAATTAGAGATCAAACTCGATCAACCAAAGTTTCGTCCGATCCAGCAACGTATCGCGCTTCGTTGTCAGATGGAACGGTTCCGTGACCAAGAAGTCTCTCACTACATTTACCACCGGTTAGCTGTGGTTGGGAGTGAACGGCAAGATCTCTTTTCTCTTGAGGCCATTCGGCAGATTGCTGAGTTCTCAAAAGGGTTGCCGCGATTGATCAACATTATCTGTGACAATGCGTTGTTCCTGACCTATCGGAAGTTACAACCGACGGTTTCTGCGGTCATCGTTGATGAGGTAGTGGCAAACTTGCGGATTGTTCCGTCTCGTGTTTCGGTAACTGCCTTTGAGTACGAAGGGCAATTTCCTGATCCTACCGAAGTGCCGGTTGGGCATCGGCTACAGGAAGCGTATGCCATCGGAGCCCCCTCTCAAGGGGCACGTTTCCTGGCAAATAATGCTCGTGTTGCTTTCTTTGCTTCTGCGGTCCGCTTTCGGGGATACTCGGCCTCTTTCTTTTTCCTTGCTTTAGCACTGGGACTTTTAGTCTATGGGAAACAAGGGGCGGTGGGGACAGTAACAGAGAGTCGACTTCCTATTATTACGAACGTGGTGCCGAAGGGACAAACGCTGGCAGTGCAGGCGGGACAGGCGCAACGCTTCGCTGTTGAATTGCAGGAGCTCGATAAAGACGCAACGATGAAGATCTCATGGCTGCTTGACGGGCAGCGAGTAGCAGGAGGACTCAGCTGGGTGTTCATCCCTCCTGTTACTGACAGTGAGAGACGTTATGCTGTGACAGCGACCGTTACGGAGGCAAGGGGAAGAAGGGTTGAGCGGCAGTGGAGTGTGGCAGTCGCAAGAACGGTAGTCCCAGCCCCACGGATCATTGCAGCACAGCCTGCCGGCCAGGAGATCCGTGTGGCTGAGGGACAGAAGGTTACGTTCATGGTGGACGTATCACAGCCGCAACCAGACCTGCGTTATACATGGCTGTTGGATGGGCAAGAACAGGCGCAGGAGAAGACGTGGACCTACGAGGCACGGCTTACGGTAGGCAGACCGCAAACCGTCACTGTGCAAATTGAAGGTGCTCATAAACAAGTTGTGGAGCGCAGTTGGAAGATCGAAGTCCAAAAAGTGGATCATCCTCCGGCCATTGCTAAGGCTACTCCTGCCGATCAAGCTGTGACAGTGCGTGCAGGCGAAAGCCAGCACTTTACTATCGAAGTGACAGATCCTGACTCTGACAATTTTCCGAGGACCTTATGGCTGCTTGACGGGCAAGCGGTTGCCCGTGGACCATCGTGGACGTTTACTCCTATCCCTACGGAGACTAGTAACCAACATCGAGTGACAGTAACAGTTAGCGACAAAAAAGATAGAATAGTCGAGAAACAATGGACGGTGACGGTGGAGTAAAGTTCTGCAGTGATACCTCAGAGTTTTGTGGAGGAAATCTAGTAATAAAGAACTCTGGGGAGAGGTGGGGAAATGGATTCCCTCCGCTCTCGCAGGAGCAGGGAACACTGTTGGACGCATTGTTCGCGTGAAATGAGGACCATCGCCAATGACAGGAAGATGCAGCAACACGGGAAACTGTAGTAAAGCTGATAGTGTGGAGCTCATTACGATTGCTGAATGGCGCGGATCTCATGCCGATCCGATCTGTCCTGCCTGTCATAAGCAACTTGTTATTGTTGAGGCTGTGGAAGTGACGAAGAAGGGGAACGGACGGATAGTTGCTGCAGCCACCGTTCTCCTCCTTGTCGCGATCGGAGCATTCTTACTACCGAAAGTAGAGGCTCCGCCACCGTCGCAACCTGTGAGACCAAAAGCGACCGTTACCCCGTCGTCACTGGCTACTTTGCCGACATCTCCGTCCTCACCTGGGACTGGACAAAAGAACGTCATCCTTCGCTTACACGGTTCGAATACGATTGGTGCAGAGCTAGGGCCGGAGCTAGCCAAAGCGTTTCTACATGAAAAAGGAGCGTCTACTGTCGAACATATTCCAGGCGGCAAGGAACATGAGTCATTGATCCAAGGCGACCTCAATGGCGATGGAGTTTTAGAGGTCATCGAGATTCATGCCCATGGTTCCAGAACGGCTTTCTCCGATCTGAAAGCTGGACTCTGCGACATTGGCATGTCGTCAATGAAGATACCAGAGGATACTGTTCGTGAGTTACTTCCTGTCGTTGGGGATCTGAGCTCGAATGCGAGTGAACATACGATTGCCCTCGATGGGTTGACGGTGATTGTACACCCCGCTAACCCAGTATCCGCACTAACAGCTGAGCAAGTAGCGGCGATCTTTGCGCGAGAGATCACCAACTGGGCACAAGTCGGTGGTTCTTCGGCGCCGATCTCGTTATATGCGCCGGACGACAAATCCGGAACGTTCGAAGTGTTCCGCGACAAGATTCTCTCGAAGGACAGAAAGGTACTTTCCCCGACAGTACGGCGATTTGAAGATAACAGCGAGTTATCGAATACGGTTGCCGGAGACGTCAATAGTATTGGCTTCGTTGGAATGGCCTTCACCAAAACCAATAAGGCGTTGGTCCTGAGTGAGAAGGGGGTTCAACCGCGCCGTCCCAACAATAGAACGGTCAAAACGGAAGACTACTTTCTCACGCGACGCCTCTATCTCTATACCCCGACGACACCGAAGAACTCGTATGTCACTGAGTTCATCTCGTTTGCGACCAACCAAACTCCGGGCGGAGGAGCATTTGCGGCGGTGAGTCGAGCAAATTTTGTCAACCTGGATGTGACGCCTGTCGTAAGTGCTGGTTCATCTGAGGGGGCAGGGGCTGGTCAGAGTGACGACCTGCGTAAGGTCTCAGCTGAATGGCGAGAACTCACGGCTGGTGCGTCGGAGATTCTGACGCGCTTTCGTTTTCGCTCCGGAAGTGCGGATCTCGACACGCGGGCAAATCGAGACATTGGTCGTGTTGTCGGGCTTCTTTCTCGCCCGGAATACGGAAATGCGCGCTTGATCTTGATCGGATTCTCTGATGGCAGTGGAGCATCGAGTGCAAACAGGGCCTTATCCTTGGAGCGGGCAAAAGTCGTGGAGAAAGAGTTGCAGCTTGAGGGACTCCGAGTTGACACCGTTGTTGGCTTGGGGGGCGAGGCTCCGGTTACGTCTAACGATGATGCGCTCGGGCGAGAGAAAAATCGGCGCGTCGAGATCTGGGTGAGAAAATAAAAGGAGACGACCGCTTATGACAAGGGAGGACCTGACGTATGTCTTGTAATGCACGGGCGATCAGTCGCTGCCTCTTCCGATTTGGTCTTGCCGCTATAGGGATCTTCTCCCTTGCTCTCCCCTCCTGGGGACAAACGGCTCTGACTCCAGCAACACCAGAGCAGGTTGCTGAATTGTTACTAACGCCCAAGGTCATGATGGACACAATGTGGGTTCTGCTCACTGCGATGCTCGTGTTTTTCATGAACCTGGGGTTCGCCATGCTCGAAAGCGGTCTGTGTCGAGCAAAGAACTGTGTCAACATTCTCGCCAAGAATTTTATCGTCTTCGGCATTTCCTCTCTCGCGTTCCTGACGATTGGATGGGGGGTGATGTTTGGTGATGGGAATGGGTTTATGGGGACCCATGGCCTGTTCTTTCTCCGCGGTGCAGATAACAGTCCGGCCAGTTGGGAAGCCTATAGTGGTGTGTATAGTGCGCTCAGCTGGGCCAGCGTTCCTCTCCTGGCGAAGTTTTTCTTTCAGCTCGTTTTTGCTGGTACGGCAG
>JAYVFX010000455.1:0-4255 GCA_043772795.1 Deltaproteobacteria bacterium | reverse complement strand
GGCTCACGGCTATACGGTGTTCCGAGTCCAGCGAGAAGGGCGACTGATGCGTAATAATTCATTGCCCAGGCCTCCGGTCGATCGGAGTCGAGGTTCTCCCCTGCACGCACTTCACGTATAGGCACTACTGTGCTGCACCAGAGCAAAAGCACCGTGACCCTCAACCACCACATCCACCAAGCCGAATATTGTGTCATCATAAATCTCAACGCTGATAAGGTGGGGCGAATCTTATTCACCCCACCTTACTTCTCAATACACAAGAACCAGGCTTTATTCCTTTGCTAGGAGAGATTGTTCTTACTTCTCGAAGATGGGGCATTTCGTTTGCGTCGTCTTACGGAGGTGCCAGGACGTCAAAATGCAGGAGTACCTCATCTTGATTCCGTACGGCACCAAAGAGGGCGCTATAGGGTTCATAACCGAAGCCGCTCTGTTTGAAGCGGAATGAGCCTCGGACGTGGAGGGCGTTCCCTTGTCGTTCGACGTACGTAGGAAAGATCACGGATTGTGTTACTCCCCGGATAGTTAACTTGCCAGTGACGGTGTACCCCCCAGTCGCCTGCGCCTCAATCTTGGTCGAGGTGAATGTCATGACAGGATAGTGTTCAACATCCAGTTGCGACAGAGACTTCATCGTCTCTTGAATTTGTTGTCTATCTTTCTCGCTCAGTTGTGATGGGAGCCCATATTTTTGCCGCATCGCTGGTTCATCGATTTTAAGCGAGGCGGTCTGTACCTCGACCGTAATCGAACCATTGGTAGGAGTTGCGAGATCAATCTGCACTTGGCCTGTAAACATTGTGGCACGGACCACATGATCATGTGCCAATGCCGAGCCTACGCCAGCCTTGAACAATTGGACCGCGAACTCACTACGTGCCAGGTCGATGGTGTAGACCGTTCTTGTGTCGGCGAATGAGACAAGTGTCGCACACACCACCGCGAATAGCGTTCCCCACTGCAGGCCTCTACCGAGGCGCGCAATGACCCAGGGGCTTAACTTAATGCCATTGCCCCCATCAGGGGGGAAGGAACCCATAAGTGCAACTCCACCTCTTGCTGTCACGTTCCTATAGCAAGCCGCTTCTGCGCAACCAATGCAGCTTGCCGGGCCGCTTCAATGGCGGGTGCGCGTTGCTCGCGTACTTGCTTGGTCAGTTCTGGACCGGCGCCAGCAGGGCTGCCGGCAGGAAACGGCGGTTGCGGATTATACTCCAGCATGAGTTGCAGCATCTTCGCATACTGTTCGTCACGGAGTCGTGCTGCGACCTGCAAGCCGAAGTCGATGCCTGCGGTAACCCCACCAGCAGTGATACGATTACGATCCTCAACCACCCGTTGATCAACCGGCGTAGCGCCAAGTAGCGGCAGCAATTCACGCACGGTCCAGTGTGAAGTCGCCTTATACCCTTGCAGCAGGCCCGCTGCTTCGAGCAGCAGTGAGCCGGTGCAGACGCTGGTGACATATTTCGCACGTTGGCCGCGGTCATGGAGAAAATCGACAACTTCTGGATCGTTCATGAGCGCTGTTCCGCCCTCCAAGCCACCGGGTACGAATAAGATTTCTAAATCTTTAGGACACTCTTTGAACGTCGTGGTTGGTTGGACAGGAAGGTTAGTTGCCGCCATCCCGATGTCTTTGGTTTTCCATACGAGATGTACATTGACGTTACCGAGCAATGCAAAGACCGCATGCGGGCCGAACAAATCCAACGGAATGAAGGTCGGGTAGATGAGCATGGCAATTTGTTGTGGTGGCCCGGCAGGCACGGAGGAGTGAGTCTGGTCGTGACTATGCACGGGTTGTGACTCGGCTGCGACCACTTGCTTGTTCGGGAGCACTGAGGCGGCTAGTGTTGCGCTCAGCACTTTGTTGAATGTCCGTCGGTTCATCTGTCTTCTCCTTTTCTCATTTACTGTTGTTTAACTGTATGGTTTGGATAACCGTCTTGGTCAATGGGAACTGCTCTTCGTACCACACGACTACGAACTCATCAGTAGATGACACGGCAACATCAGGAGCGTACGCCTTGAGCGCTGAAGAGAGACTCTGCACTGGATTGAAGGTCCGACCGCCGTCCGTCGTTGAACGCAACAGGACACGCCGATGTACTGCGGTGGAATCCTCCCACACTACGACTGCCCGGCCAGCGGTATCGATCGCCATCCGCACGTGATCAGGAATGAAGCCGCGCGAGGTGTCGAGACGCTGCGGTGATGAGAACCGCTTCCCATTTCGGGACGTGGAGAACAAAATAGTCGGTTGTCCCTCCGTGCCTTCGGTGTACCAGGTCGCGTAGATCTGTCCCTGCACGTCGATTCCAGCACTGCCGCCACGATGAGGACAAGCATTGATCCGCCAGCGATCGGCATGTACACGCTTGACTGGCGCGAACGAGCGTCCCCCGTCCCGTGTTAAACCTAACTGCATGTCACGGATGTCTCCAGGAAAGACCTTGCGCCACAGCGCCGCGACGGTATTGTTGGGACCTGTGGTAACGTGAGATCTGCAGCAGACGCAGGTATCTCCATCGAGAGTTATAACATTCTCAAGTTATGATCCTTGTTTACCAATGCGTGCGAGACAGGTATTCGCTTTGTCCCAGCCTTCGCGGCTGTCGATCCAAGAGACAATAACCGTCCCATCGCTCGTGACGGCGAGTCCCCGAATGAGTGAGAAATCGGTCGGTCCTCATTCGATGAGGATAACGACAAGACTCGCCCAGGATAATTTTCCTTGCTTGAATCTTCTGTGGTGAACCTTGAGATAGCGGTTGCGCAGCTGTTGGTCAGCAATTGTCTGTAAAGCTCGTTCTATTGCCGTTTGTTCTGCTTTGTTTAATTGGATGCGAAGCATGTGACCCTCCGGTTCTGTCGATAGAGCACGAGGCTACAAATTCTCGCTCCACGCTTCGTCCACAATTATTCGTGGCCGAATAGGGTGCCTGCGGATTGCCCCTGTTTCACGACGTCCTCAGGTTTTTGCCAGGCATTGCGTGTAGGATCCTCGAACATCTTGACGGCTTTCTTGATGTCATTGAAGTGGTGTTCGTGCGCGGCACCCTGTGGCAGTGGTTGATGAGTATGCTGATGTTCTTGTGCCCAGCTTGGGGAGAAGATGAGGCACGCGCTCACACTGAGCAGGACTGTTAACCGACGCAGACAGTAAAATTGGGGCATGTAATTTTCCTCGCATTTTATCAGAACTTACACGCATCCCGCCAAACGCTCCAAGTGGCGCACTAAGGCCAAGAGTGCGGGTGAAGACGTTCGATCTCAGTGATGAGATCGTTAGCGCTATGCTGCGTCCCGGCAAATTCTTTGACAACCGTACCTTGAGGATCGATGAGGTAGGTGACGAGGCGGTGGTCGACGATGCCATCCTCATTGGCTTCATAGTCTGCTCCAAACGCGCTTGCCGTCATGATGATGTCTTTCGTTGTGCCAGTAAGAAACTTCCAGCCAGCAAGATTCGCATTGTAGCGCTGGGCATATTCCTTAAGCACTTCAGGCGTGTCGTGACGCGGGTCGATCGTAATAGACAACATGAAGGTATCTTTGCCCAGACGTTCCCCTAGTTTTTGCTGTACCCGCGAAAATTTCAGAGAAAGCAATGGGCAGGGTCCGGGACAGCGAGTGAAGATGAAGTCGAGGAGCACGATTTTCCCCCGGAGAGTGTGCAAGGAAAACGGCTGGCCATCCTGGTCGGTCAACGTGAAGTCTGAGGTAGGGTAGGGTGAGAAGTCGCGGGTAGGAGGCTCCGCAGGCTGCATTTCTTCGGAGGGTAGAGAGTTGCGCGAGATCGTGACCTCTTCAAGCCAGGCGTGATCTCCTTGAACAACGAGTTGAGCCTGTATCTGATCACCAACCGTGATGACCGTATAGACCCACTCGTCTTTGAGCGAGAACGGCATCGTCATCGCATTCATGTAGCCGGGAATATCTTTATGAGAGATGGTGACCTGTCGCTGCTTGGTATCAACAGTCACCACCGTTCCCTTCAGATCATAGTGCCGCTCCCGAGCGTTATGGCACGAGAGCCCGATCCAGGGCGCGGTGATGAGTAGAATCCAGAGCAAATAAGAAAAGAACCGCGCCCGTTTCTTAGGGTGTAGAGGAGCTCTATTGGCTGACATGGTGAGCAACGAGCCTTTATACTCATGCTTCGCTGAGAATTGAGGTGCCGAAAGAGCAATTTTAGCGCAAGATCAGGGGATGAAAGAAGAGCGCACCGTAGAAACCGAACGCCTTG
>JAYVFX010000454.1:0-2285 GCA_043772795.1 Deltaproteobacteria bacterium | reverse complement strand
CGCCAAGCTCCAGAACCGTAATGTCTTCGACACTTTGGTGAATCTCATGGGGCCGCCCGTCCTCCCGTTTGTGATCCCGCAAATCCGTGAGTAATTACGTACGTGACGGGTCACGTTTTTGTTGCCACACGCCGATGATGTGGCGATAGTCCATAAAGGTCAACTCCGCTGGGGTCAACTGCAGGACCTGCGCGATGTCCGGGAGATCCCGCTGGAAGAGTTAAAACTCAGCCCACATCGCCTCGCCACCCGCGAGGTGCGCCAGCTTGGCCGCAGTCCGCAGCCAGTTGCGTACCTGCAGAATGACCGTTTTCGGATCATCCCCATGTGCCAGACTGTCCTGGCCCGCGATATCCGAGAGAAACTTCTGATACCGATACGGTTCGCTGTCGAGGATCAACGAGGCCTTCCGCTGGTGACGTGGACTGCCATACCGTTGACAGCCCAGAAAGAGGCCCAGCTCGAACGGCATATTCATGCGCGGCAACCCATGGGTCAGATCCAGACTCGTACGTGACAGATCATGAATCCCATAGCGACAGCCGGCGATCAACTCACACAGGGTAGCCAGCCGCGTCTGCGTGCCATCACTGACTTCCAAAGCCGAGCGGGCAAAGAAGCCACTGTACTGGATCGTGAAAATGATCGCCGCGAACAGCGGCTGATAGGCCGGATCAAAAGGACAGTTAATAAAGACACTGCGGTCGTATTCCAACCGCGGCGCGGTGGCCGCCGCCATCTTACGCCGATTGCCGTTCGCGCTCGGCGACGACGCGATTGATCGCGTCGCGAATACGCGCTTCGCCCAGGGGACTGCCTTTTTTGGGCAGAATCAAGATCCGCGCCGCACGCGTAGGTTCTTTCCGTGGCGATGTCGATGCACGTGAGGGTTTCTGTTTCGTCGCTTTCATAGAAAGCAATATACCGGAGTCCGCTGGTGGGTGCCAGTCCATCGCGCGGAGCGGTTCTGCATTTGGGCGAGGGGAAGCATCCCTCTCTCTTATCAAATCCATTTTCAAAATACTCTCTAACCGACTGGGCTGCGGTCGCCGGCGTCCGGTACCCAGATGGATCCCCCCGCCATACATCTCTTTGGCCACGACGGTCACTAAGGGGCTCACGTACTCGCCATGCGTCATGGAGAGCACTTGCTGATCGGGGGCGCTTGCGACCATCATCAATCGCTTGCACGGCTTCCTCGAGCAAGCCAGCCGTGACCACGAGTTTGACGGTCTTGCTACTGTCTACAATGGCTTGGAGGCGATGCTGGCCATCGCGCAAGCGCCCCTCGTCATCCAAGGCAATCCCTTGATGAGTGAGATAAAATCGCTTGCTGGCGATGGCGTGGCGGTATTTCTCGACCATCGCCCGGCTCAGGGGCCGGTTACGGTGATTGACTTCCAGCCGCTCCGCGGCTTGTTTGGGGGTCACTTGGACAACTTTGCTCTGCATAGACTCTTCGTATAATCATACGTCACACAGTGAGTGCATTGGCCATCCACTACCATGCACGGCGGACGGACCAATGGCACCGCAGGACGTGCCTGCGCACCAGTGGGGAGCACGCCTAGTGATCTGGTCCGCCTACCCACGGGTTATGCCCCGCACGCAGTCGGCAGTTGAGGTATGGGCACCCTACGGCATCCCATTCTTCCTCATGGGCGATGCGAGACAGAAATCAATAGAACTGGTGCGTCAGTTGGCCTCACTGAACCCCAGACTCCAGCGGAACAGTTCTCCGCATAGCTTACATAGATCACATATAGTGAAGTCTGTGTCGTCTCAGTCGCAAATTTGCGACTGACCCCAAGCTCGCTCTCTCCACCCGAGCGGTTACCACCCATTGACTAACGCCTCACGCATACGTCCGACTGTCGGGGAAAACTCTACAGTCGGTTAGAGAAAATCACACACCAAGAGCGCTAAAATTCGGGTGTTTTCAGACATCCTCTCTAACTTTTACCGGCACGTTCTTTGCGCAGTTATCCGCGGAGGACAATATGGCATAACTCATTCCAATCGAATTCTGTGGGCGGAGTCTTGGGCTGCGCGACACCACAGACTGGCGCCTTGCCTTCGTGAACAGTGGCGATCAGGCACGCGAGATCGTGAGCAGGGTATAGGACGCGTGTATTTCAACGCATTGCCAACCAACAGGAGATTCGCGCCACCTTAAAACGACGAAATATCCCAGGTCCCCGTGCGGTGAGTACGTAGACAAACTTTTCTGAGGAACACAATGACAATGAGCACGACATCAAAGGCCTATCTCGTGGGTGGCGGTA
>JAYVFX010000453.1:0-4818 GCA_043772795.1 Deltaproteobacteria bacterium | reverse complement strand
GCGAATGTGCAGCAAGACACTACGGGAGTCAACGCGGAGATGTTCACCACCACGAATTCCTTCCTGCTCGAATATGTGCCGCCGATGAAAGTCGTTCGCTACTTGAATCAACACTTTGGATGGCATACAGCCAACGCGAGCGCACGTCGTGCCTTCTGGGCCGCCGTTGATAAGTACGAAATTATCGGTGACTTTACGGACCTCGCTATACGCTGAGACCCTGCTGTTCCAGCGCCAAGAATCGCAACGTCCACATGTCGTTCTTTCCTCATATCTCTTATCCGTAATGAGGACCACTTCGATTTGTGCATGCTGTTCGTGGATATCGCAAGAACTGCACCAGGAAAAAGCAGAGGAGGTAAGACGTATGATAACAGACTACTGTGTAGTGACTTTCATGACACTGGTGTAGACAATTTCACTACTATTTTTTTACAGCAAAATATTCTTTAAGTGGCTGGCGCAGAACTTGCGGTGGCATCAATAGAATTATCTATAGTGAGGAGTAAGGTGCCCACTACCGAGGAAATTCTGGAGAATGTGGTGCGTCTCGTAGGTGTGTTCGAGAAGGCTTCACTACAGGAGATGTATAATCTTCCCATTCTCGAACTAGCGAAGTGGGTTATCTTCATTCAACCTAACTCACATACAACAGAGAATGTATAAACATCCGAACCTTGAGCGAAAAAGGAATGAGCGTCATGAGCCAGACTAAACTGTTCAGCATCCCAGGCCTTGTTGGAGTTATATTACTCACGAGTTGTGCACAACCCCTATCAACACGGGAAAAAGGAGTGCTCGTCGGCGGTGGGTAGCCCTGGTGCTGGCGCGGCGATTGGCGGGGCACTCGGTGGTGTCGGTGGAGGTCTGATGGGTGATCAGCTGCAACAGCAGGAACAGGTCGCCGAACGACAACAACAGACTATCGATCAGCAACAACTCGAACTGGCTCGTAACCGCGAACTTCTTGAGGATCTGCGACGGCAAAATCTCGACGTAAGCGAAACTGAGCGTGGTGTGGTGGTGAATTTGCTAGACGTTTTGTTCCACTTTGGTCGAGCGGACCTCACTCTTAGTGCGAGAGATAAGGTGCGTGGTATCGCCAGCGTCCTCAATGATCGAGCCCGGGATCGACGAATATTGGTTGAGGGACATACCGATTCGATCGGGAGTGTCGCGTTTAATCAGCAGCTTTCCGAACGACGAGCGCAGAGCGTAACCCTTGCGTTAGAAAGCGTAGGCGTCAGTCGTCAACGGATCACGACTCAAGGTTTTGGGGAGCGATATCCCGTCGCACCAAATACCAATGCGAACGGGGCTGACAATCCTACTGGCCGAGAAAAGAATCGCCGCGTGGAAGTTGTAATTCAAAATTAGCCGAGATCATGTGTGTTCCGGGGAAAGTAGGAGGTGTATCCACCTTCTTTCGCTGCTTGAAAGCTGAGAGCATCATTTAGCAATTCCTCTTCAGCTTCAGGTGCATGTAACATCGTGGACTAGAGACGACCGACTATCTCTTCATGCCAGTCTTTCAGTTTTTGCTAACCCATATCCGGGACGTATGGCGCCGACGACTGCTATGTGTTTCGTGTTGAGTGGAGTGGCGCTACTCTTGGGAAGTGTGCAGGTGAGGAAACAGACCGCGGTAGATGTCCAGGGAAATAGTGTAGGCTCCTTCCAGGGTGGACAGCTTTCCTCTATCTCTAAAACAATGCTCTTAGGCGATTTCCGAGAAAAGTAATACCATTGTATAGTGCAGTCCACGATGATTACGCAAGCAAGCGAAAAAACGAAGTGGGGACCCCGAGGAGAGCGGGAGCCGAACGAGGCAGTGGTGGTCCCTCCGCTTTCGTCCAGTCAGATACAGGACCTGCGGTTAGCCGCCGCGCAGATGACGGGCGCGGCGCGGCGCGCGTTTCAAGCGGAGATGACGCTGAAATACTGTCACGGCAGCGCGCGGTTTGCGGAGACGCGGTTGGGCTGGAGCCGTGAGGCCGTCGAGGTTGGCTTGGCGGAACGCCGCACGGGGATTTGCTGTGTGGGAGCGCACTCGACCTGGAGCGGGCGCAAACGCTGGGAGGCGAAGTATCCGGAGGCCGCCACAGCCTTGCGCGCGCTCGCGGAAGCGCACGCGCAGCAAGACCCGACGTTTCGCACGACGCTGGCCTATACGCGCCTCACGGCCAAGGCCGCTGGGGAAGCGTTGCGGGCGCACGGGATCGCCGAACTGCACCTCCCCTCGGCGAGCACCAGGGCGGAGGTGTTAAACCGGATGGGCTATCGTTTGCGTAAAGTCCTCAAAGCGAAACCGCAGAAAAAGATCCCGGAAACCGATGCGATCTTTGCCAATGTAAAAAAAAGACCAAGCAGGAAAAGACGCCCCAGGGGTCAAGCGGTTGAGCATGAACTGTAAGGCCACGGTCAATATCGGCGCGTTCTCGCGTGGGGGACAAACGCGCGGGGAGTACCAGGCGAATGACCATGACTTGGGGGCACGGAAAAATACATCCCCTGTGGGATTGTCGACGAAGACACCGCCCAACTGTATGTGACCTTCGGCAGTTCCGCCAAGACCAGCGACTTCCTCGTTGATACACTCACGGCTTGGTGGCGCGGGCTCAGCGCGCAGGAACAACGCGCGATTGAGCGAGGGCAACTCAAGATGGACAACGGTCCCGAGAGCAGTGGCGTACGCACGCAATTTCTCTCTCGCCTGGTGCACTTGGTCGACACCAGCGGCAAGCCGTTTCAGTTGCTCTATTACCCGCCGTATCACAGCAAGGATAACCCGATTGAACGCTGTTGGGGGATTCTGGAATTACATTGGAATGGGCCTCAGCTGTGCGATGTGAACACGATGCTGGAGTGGGCCAAGCGCATGACGTGGAAAGGGCTCAAGCTCCTCGTCAAGCTCAGTCGCAAAGTCTATGCAAAAGGCGTAACGCTGGGTAAGGCGGCAATGCAGGCAGTGGAAGCACGCCTGGAGCGTAATCCCCTGTTACCCAAATGGGACATTCTCATCCAACCCGCTCCAGCCACTTGAAGCGGTATATTCATTCTGAGAAATCGCCTTAGAACTTCATGGTGTCATTCTTATAAAGGAATCTCGATTACTATCCTCTTACCTCTTTGGTGGTTCGATTGAGCGGACAAACTATCGATACTTATGACATGTTGTGACGATACACGGGGGTATCGAGGAGTTTTCTTTACGCCTCTACCTCTCCGTAGAGTTCCTCGACAATACACAGCTCTACCGTGTCGCCAACGTGGAGCTGCTTCATGTCATCCACCGAGGCTTGTGTGACTTGTAAAGATGTTCCCAGCTCGGTTACATACTCGACCGTTGCGCTCTCATGGTCAATATTCGTAACTATGGCGTGAAAGAGGATAGCGACCGACTACCACGTTCTCCTCCGCAGCCACTGGCTTTTCACAAGGCGATCTTGAAAGAACAGTGGGGGGTGATGGCTGAACTGCCAGCCCGGATCCCGGAGCGGGTAACGCTAAGCTGGCAATAAGAAACACAACAGAATACTGCATACGTGAGCTCCTTTCGTGGCACGCTTTATGGCACCTCTAACACTTGGGTTAAGGGCGAATCAGAAAACGTATCGAACGCTACAACTGAGTTACGCTCCGCAGCGTTCGGGAGAGTGCGTGCCTCCGCAACCAGATTCGCCACATTGCGCTCCGCGATCGGTAACCGGAGCGCGATCTCTCGTCCGACTTCATCCTCTGCTCGAGCTAAGTTCACATCACGCAACTGCAATAACGTCAGTGCAGAGTTGATAGCTATATCCATCAAACTAAAGGCGGGGCGAAGATCAACCGAGTAGCGACTACCAGCTGCGGTAAAAAATTCATGTTCATCCGCCGTAGAGATCAAGCGAACGTCGACACTCACCCGCCAGTTCGCAAGAAGAAACGCATAGTACGCTTCGTAATGATTGACTTGTCCAAATACTACGGTATCCGCCTGCAACCACTGCCCCAACATCTGAGGAGAGACTTTTTGTAAAGCAGTCCAGTCGGTAATCCCGTGATCAGCGAGAGTCGTATCGATCGTATGCAAATTGACAATGCTAAACTCGCGTTGGGCGAGATAGCCCGTAAGCGCACGTCGTAATCGATTGGCATACGTCCAGGCCCACGCGGCTTGTGCGTCAGAATCACGAAAAGTGAGAGGGATCTTGTTGACGACTAACTGCGCGCTACCGTTATCAACAAAGGGAAGCACAGCGACACGACGAGGAGGATTCTGCTGGTAGTCATCTGCGGCCTCGGTTTTGATTCCCCCTGGATCGAATTCAATTACATGATCGAACCATGTCTTGCGACCATGACTTTCACGATTTTGTTCAGGCAAGAAAAATGGATGCGGCTGGGTCTGCATCGATGCACAACCGCCAGCGAACACAACAACAAAAACTATACACCGTAATGCTGATGATCTAAGTTCTGGTGTACTGATGGATATCATCGGCAATCTCCTCTGTTGATATCTTCTCCGTGTTTTGAGCTACGAGCAATGAGCATAAATCGTACCATCGCAGTAGATATGACTGAGAAAGTCTGTCGTTGTTCGATTACAAGACCGTGGCAAAAAAGACACTTGCCGTAACGGGGGGTCGAAAATATATGCGACAACAGCGAGTCGCGGCATAGGGTTTTGGCAGGAACGCGTTGCGTGAAATGTTATTCTTGTACGCTGCAATAGGAATGCACGTGGGCAAAACGTGGACCAGAAGCAGTGAGTGTTGTACTTTTTCCTGTCCTTGTGTTGTAAGTAATCGTCAACCGGAGATTTTGATTCAT
>JAYVFX010000452.1:0-1522 GCA_043772795.1 Deltaproteobacteria bacterium | reverse complement strand
CTTCAGTGCTGCGTAGGTGTCAGCTTTTGTCGTACGGTCATACGCTGCCGTGCTTGGGGAAAGCACTTCGACAACCAGGTCGGCTGTGGTTAAACGTCCAGGGTCGGTGTTTTGTAGACGTGCGGCGCTGACGAACATGAGGTCTGGTTCTAGATAGGTATTTGCCGACGTCCAGATGGCAGTGCGGGGGACAAAGAGTTCACCGAGTTCTGGATGGGCAAGGAGGTGAGCGGAAATGCGGCGAATAAGGCGAGAAACCGCAGTAGTATGCGGCCCATCAGGTGGTGGAACCATGTACAGTACTCCAGCAATCAGTTCGTAGTGGCCTCCGCCAGGTGGGTCATCGAGCGACCAGAATTCGTCGAGCGTGTACTGACGAACGAACGGAGATGTTGTTGCTACAAGTGCCATTGTGAGGATTCCTCAGACTCGACCCTACCGCGGATTATGCGCCCATGAGGAAGAGAACTCAAGGATCGTAGGCCGTGCTATGCGTGCCAGTTAAAGGAAGAGACACCGCCCCTTGTCCTTCTTCCCATTTTCCCATTTTCCCCAATCCTGAGTCGGGCTGGGCCCGCCGCGACCCTCTCAAGCAGGAATCCATACTCTTAGTGTGTTTTCCCTATAGTACCTTTGGGCAAGTCCCGAAAGGCGCGATAAATTGGGACTCGTTTTTCCTCGCATTCTTGAAAATATTATGAGAAGATACTCTTAGTGATAGATGGGCGAGTAGGGGTTTTCCGTAACACTCATAGTCTGATCGTACTGATCCTGCAGAGATTTGGATGCTGCGCGGAGCGGCGATTACCGTGTTAACCTTGACGTTCATGTCTGCATCGCTGATGACAGCGTGCACGGAGAATACCAGCTCGAACGGAGACTTTTCCAACGACCTCATTAGGAGTACGGCGTGCTGTGCCCTTGAGTTAGTGCTCTGAACTTTCTGTAGCTAACTGGGCAAGCAGGGAACGCACAGTGGTGAGAAAGGTGCCTGGGCGTTGGACAGTGATGGTAGTAGGGGCGGGTGCATAGTGACGAATATTGAACGTCAACAAGAAACGACAGCGGTGTTGCACGGCGGCCACCAAAATCGGCAGATCCTTGGGATCGGCTTGTCCTTTGTAGGGAAGCAAAGCAGCCGGTTCTGGATCAGGCACGATACGCAGGCTGCGGCTTACGATCAGTCGCAATTCGGGCAGTTTGCTCGGCAGTTTCTTTGCGAGGTTGCGCTCCACTTCGGTCACGGCTTGAGTGGAAGCCACGCAGTCGAGCAAGGTGATCTCTCCCAAGCGCAGAACGACATGACTTGCGCCATGTTCCGTAGGGGCAGCAGCCCCAGCAAAAATCACATCGGCATCAAGGAAAATGGACAGCTTAGTCATCGACGTTTCCGACCATATTTTTCTCGCACGTATCGCTCACGTTCTTTGCGCAACGAGGCGAGGAGTTCTTCGACGCTTAACCCTGCCTCGACTCGCGCGCGTTCAATCTCACGGGCTAGCTCGGGCACCATCGGTACCAT
>JAYVFX010000451.1:0-2042 GCA_043772795.1 Deltaproteobacteria bacterium | reverse complement strand
CGTGTTTGTTGTTGGCGAGTACCGCCAGGGCATCCCACCCACGCTCGACAACCTGGCGAATTGCTCGGGCTGGGTCATGTTCATCAAGCCCGAGAATCCCTTCAAGTCTAGGAATACGTGCGATGTATACGCTATCTTCCGCACTCCAGGCTACAGTGACCCGATAAGGAAACTGTTTAGTCTTTGCCGTCTTCGCTTTCTGTTTCATTGTTTTCTACTAAACCATTTGTTTGGGCTACTCGAACAAGTTCTTTGACGTAAGGAGGTTTCACGTTTCCACGGGGATCAAAACCCCACACCATCCCTTTGGGATGGAAGTGTAGATGATCTCCTTTGCCTCGCTTCTTTTGTTCGACAAATCCAAGGAGTCGAGCAAATTCATCAACTTCAGCGGCGGACCACCCAGCGGGCTTATCCTGCGCTCGTTCCCATAATCGTCGCAGCCGCCGAGTTATGCGATCATATATAGTCGCGTGCTTGGGAACCGTCTAGAGATTGGTTTTCTTTGGCCCAGCCTACTCATGCATATAGGCCCAATCGCTGCTTCTTTCGAGCCAGTTTGGAGCTTCCCAATAATTCTCTCGCAGTCATGTTATTTGCCGATTGTGCAAAATAATAGGACACACTCACTGCGAGAGAGAACGAGCGAAGTCTTGCAAAACGGAGAAGGATGGTACATGATCGGAGCAATCTCGTGGATGATGTATTTGGAAGCATCAGCAAGGTTTGCCAACTTGCATTGGGCCAACTAACGTGTGTTAGCCCGCGTACCGCGAACCATTGACAGTTATGCAACATCAGCAGAATAATCTATCCCTATGAAGGACGACACCAGCAGCACGGTGCACGCAGAGACTCGGCGGCTGGCCGCGATTATGTTTACCGACATCGTCGGCTTTAGTCGCCAGATGGGTCGCAACGAGGCCCGCACGTTGCGGCTGTTAGACACACATAACCAAATCATTCAACAAGCGGTTGCTGCCCACCACGGCACGGTCATCAAAACTGTCGGGGATGCCTTTCTGGTGGACTTCCCCTCCGTGGTCCATGCCGTGCAATGCGCACAGCAAGTGCAAGCCCAGTTCCGTACGCGCAACGCCGAGGAGGAAAAAGACGACCAGATTCACGTCCGTATTGGTATCCACTCAGGCGATATTGTGCAAAAGGATGGTGATGTCTTCGGCGATGGCGTCAACCTCGCCTCCCGGCTCCAGGGACTGGCCGAGCCAGATAGTATCTGCATCTCAGACGTGGTCTATCGCGATGTCGCCCAAAAGCTGGAGTTGGGCGCAGTGGTCTCGCTGGGCCAGCCCAAGTTGAAAAACATTGACCAACGGTTTCCCGTTTATATGCTCATCCCCGCACACGCCGAGGGCGTTCGCCAGACTCTGCAAGTCCAACGTCTGAAGCTGTCTCGCCGGCTACGCCCCGTGCACTGGCTGAGCGCTGCTGGGCTGCTCCTCATGGTTGGAGTGCTTATCACTACTTGTTATTTTTCTGTTCTGTTCCCTAAGTCCCACCCCCTAACCCCCACCCCCCAAGCTTTGCCGCTGCCTGACAAGCCCTCCATCGTCGTGCTGCCCTTTAACAACATGAGCAAAGATCCCGAGCAAGAGTATTTCAGCAGCGGCATCACCGAAGTCCTCACGGCGGACCTCTCCCGCATTGCCAGCCTGTTTGTCATCGCCCGCAACACGGCGTTCACGTACAAGGGCAAAGCCGCGAATGTCCAAGACGTGGGACGTGAACTGGGAGTTCGCTATGCGCTGGAAGGCAGTGTACAGAAAACCAGCGATCAGGTGCGGATTGTTGCCCAATTAATTGATACCACCACCGGCGGACATCTGTGGTCGGAGCGCTACGACCGCCCGCTCACAGACATCTTCGCTCTGCAAGATGACATCGTGCAGAAGATCGTGACGACGCTCAAACTTCAGCTCACGTTGCAGGAGCAAGGGTGGGTGGTGCACAAGACGACGGACAACCTGGAAGCCTATGATGCCTTCTTACGCGCGTTTGAATACGGTTGCCGTTGCACCCCA
>JAYVFX010000450.1:0-20178 GCA_043772795.1 Deltaproteobacteria bacterium | reverse complement strand
GTGCATTTGCTCCCCACCCGTGCAGAGTGAGCAGCGTTGGGTGTGGTCCTATACCTGGAGGCTCAAAAACTGTGTGAATGAGGTTCATGCTCTCCCTCCCCTCAGTGGCACGACACTGCTATCCGAAAAGCGGGCTAGAAGCAAGAAAAAGACTTGTTTTTTTCTTGCTTCCTCCTAAAATTCGTCTGCCAAGTGTCGATCCTCCTGACGAACCTCAAGAAAGGACACCTATGGATATCACCTCTCTCCTCACCTTTGCATCTCAATCAGGGGCCTCGGACGTCCATCTCAGCAGTGGCGAACCGCCGATGATTCGTATGAACGGCGACATGAAGAAGCTGGATCACCCGGTACTGGCGCGCGAGCAGGTCCACAGCATGGTGTACGACATCATGAACGATAGTCAGCGCAAGTATTTTGAAGAACATCTTGAGTTAGATTTCTCGTTTGACATGGGACAGATCGGCCGCTTCCGGGTCAACGTCTTCATGCAACAGCGAGGAGAAGGGGTCGTCTTTCGAACCATTCCCAGCAAAATTCTTTCAACGGAAGAACTTGGCCTCCCACCGATCCTGAAAAGATTCACTGAGAAAGAAAAGGGACTGATTCTCGTTACTGGTCCGACCGGATCAGGAAAATCGACCACGCTCGCGGCTATGGTCGATTACATCAACAACACGTTCGAGGGACACATCATTACCATTGAAGACCCCATCGAATTTACGCATCGTTCGAAGAAGTGTCTCGTCAACCAGCGTGAACTGGGCTCGCATACGTATTCATTCGCTAACGCACTCCGCGCCGTGCTCCGCGAAGACCCTGACGTGATTCTCGTTGGTGAAATGCGCGACCTCGAAACCATTCAGCTTGCCATCACAGCTGCAGAAACCGGGCACTTAGTGTTTGGAACACTCCATTCTCCAAGTGCACCCGGCACTGTTGAGCGTGTAGTCGATGTCTTCCCTGCAGGGCAGCAGGCACAGATTCGGACTCAATTTGCCGAGGCCATTGAAGCCGTCGTTACGCAGACCCTGTGCAAGAAACGGACGGGTGGGCGCGCGGCAGCCTTAGAAATCTTAGTTGCTACCACAGCCGTGCGTAACCTCATCCGTGAAGGCAAAACGCATCAGATTCCGTCAGCCATGCAAGTCGGTCAAAAGGAAGGTATGCAAACGATGGATATGGCACTTGTTGACTTGGCTAATCGCGGTGTCATCACACGCGAAGAAGCGCAAGGAAAGAGTGGAACCCCCAATCTTTTTGGTCAGGCAGCCCAACCTGGCAAAGTTACGGGAATGGGTCGCTAATAGGCGCATACACTAGCTCGGAGGAATAATGAATTTCCAGGATTTTCTGCAGGTCATGGTCGAGCGCAACGCATCGGATATCTACTTCACCACCTATAGTCCACCAATGTATCGTGTCGAAGGAATCACTCGCCCCGTGGGCGATTACCGTCTCACGACACAAGATCTAGAAGCTTTGGCCCGTTCCATCATGAGCGAGCGGCAATGGACTGAATTTGTCGAACAACGCGAGATGAACCTCGCCGTGTCTATCTCCAAACTCAGTCGCTTTCGCGTCAATGTATTCTGGCAGCGCGGCTCGGTTGCAATGGTCGTTCGTAGAATCGTAGTTGATATCCCCACCCTGGAACAACTCGGACTCCCCGGGATCCTCAAAGACATTGTTATGACCAAGCGCGGATTGATCCTTATCGTCGGCGCGACCGGTTCTGGAAAATCCACCTCATTGGCGGCAATAATCAACCATCGCAACACAACGAGCCCTGGCCACATCATTACGGTCGAGGACCCGATCGAGTATGTGCACCCACATAAGCAATCGATTATCAACCAACGCGAAGTCGGATTCGATACGCACTCCTTCCAGGCTGCACTGAAGAGCGCGATGCGACAGGCACCTGATGTCATTCTCATCGGTGAAATTCGCGATACGGAAACCATGGAAGCTGCCATTACCTTCGCTGATACGGGGCATTTGTGCCTCGCAACACTGCACTCAACCAACGCCAACCAAGCATTTGAACGTATTCTCAACTTCTTTCCTGAAACTCGACATTCCCAAGTTCTGCTGCAGCTCTCCTTAAATATGCGTGCGATCGTCTCGCAACGGTTGGTCATTGGCAAAACATCAAAACGCGTAGCCGCTCTTGAAATCATGATGGACACTCCACGGATTAAGGAGCTCATTCAGCGCGGGGAAATCGGAGTCATTAAAGAGGCGATGGAACAAGGCGCGCAGGAAGGCTGTCAGACGTTCGACATGGCGTTGTACGATCTATACACCTCGGGGAAAATCGACCTTGAACAAGCATTAAGTAATGCTGATAGTGTAAACAACTTACGGCTCAAGGTAAAGGTGGCCGAGACCAAAGATGCAGCAACAGAAGGCAAAACAGACGCTGGCGCATTCCGAATCGAAGGGGCCCAGCAGCAACAGCGAAGATTCGAACGGTTGTAATCGGCTTCTGGACAAAAGGGGTCAGGAATCACACAAAAAACGGACGTCATACACGGCGTCCGTTTTTTATTTTCCCTCACGGCACTCCGCAGCGAGAATCGTCTCTGCTAACTGGAGATCTTCAGGTGTTGTAATCTTGAAATTCCGCAGTGAACCAAGAACAACCTTAACGGGTTTGCCGCCCCACTCCAGTAACGCGGCATCATCAGTCGTAGTGATCCCCTCGGCAGCGGCCCGGGCATGCGCCTGACGAATAAGAGAGACACGGAAAGTTTGCGGTGTTTGTGCAAGCCAGAGCTGTTGTCGCGGAACAGTTCCCGTTACTATCCCACTTTCAGTGACACGTTTGATTGTGTCTCGTACTGGGACCGCAACGAGGGCTCCGCCATGTTCAGCGGCAGTCACAATGCTTGCATCAAGGATATCTGGAGTAAGAAAAGGACGCGCCGCATCGTGAATCGCAACAATTGCGTTTTCTGGATCGAGCGCAACTAACCCGAAACGAACGGAATCCTGTCGCTCGGCCCCTCCGTGAACGATTGTTATAGGGGTACGAAATGGACCGTAGGCTTGCAGCATTTCTCGACATAGGGATTCACGCTCCTCAGCAATCACAAGAATGATCTTACGAACGAGTCGGGAGGAAGACACCGCTCGTAGGGTCCGAACTAGTAAGGGAATACCAAGCAGCGGCAGGAAGGGCTTAGGAAGGACTGCTCCCATTCTTTCCCCTTTGCCAGCAGCAACCACGATGACATCGGCCTGCATAGTGATATAGAGAAGGGAAGTCAGCTAAGCCCTTGTGAGGCGAGGGGCGTAGCAGCGTTAGTGAGCGAAAATGCTTTTCAAATCATCGAGGATTTTTTCTTCTGGGTGTGAGCTCGCAAGAGCAAGCTCTTTGACAAGGAGATTGCGGGCAGTATCAAGCATTTTTCGTTCACCAAAGGATAGTTCCTTGTCAGCCTTCAGTACAAAAAGGTCTCGCAGAACTTTGGCGATCTCAAGAACAGAGCCAGTTTTTATGCGTTCGGAATATTCGCGATAGCGACGATTCCACGTCTGTTGGTCAACCTCAACTTTCTTTGTCCTCAGAATGCGATAAACTTTGTTGACCATGTCTTTACTAATGATGGGGCGTAATCCCGCGGTAGCAACGTTCTCCGTCGGAATCATAATGGTCATTTCACTCTCTAGGATACGTAACATATAAAACTTACGTTGCACCCCAGAGACGCTTTTTGCTTGCAGGCCCTCAATCACACCAACACCATGGCCGGGATAGACAACCTTCTCTCCAAATCGAAACATAGGCTCCCTCCTTACCGGCACGATAATTGTCAGGATCCTATCCTATGGTCTAAGGCTCGTCAATGGTGTAAGTATTTGAAAAAACTAGATTTTCCAAGGTAGAAAATAGAAAAATCGGAGGGTTTCCTGTACTTTAAGCAGGTAAGGTTCATGAGCTACTAGAAGATTTACCGCAGACAAAGATTTGCTAATGTTGTTTAGAAAAATACAGAAACAAACTAATAGGGAGATTTACATCATTATTTATACAAAAAAACCCCAATAAGACGGTCTCACACAAGCTACATCGCAAACCATAAAGAGTGCGTCTTCTCCATTTTCGTAATACCGCTTTCTAATTGTAACTTCTTTAAATCCAAAGCTTTTATATAAATCGATAGCAAACAGATTACTTCCTCGTACCTCGAGGCTAAGAGAGCGAATTCCTCGTATCGTTGCTTCTTGCAAAACGTGATGAAGGATCATCTTCCCTATTCCGCAGCGACGATACTCAGGAAGTACGGCCACGTTTACAATCTGCCCCTCATCATGGATAAACCATAAGCAGACATATCCTGTCACGATCGAGCGTTCCTCCACTACCCATAGCCAGCTACAAGGATTGCTTATTTCGCTCCGAAACGCTGCTTCCGTCCAAGGGAGAGGAAAGGATGCCTGTTCGATTACAAGAACAGCTGAGAGATCAGATTCCTTCGCGAGACGGAGAATCCTCGCCGTTTGATATTGTTGCCCACTAGGGTTTTGGGTTTCACCATTTTTCGACATGATAGAGATTCTACTGAGGCGCATGTTTTTTTCTACATTATTCTCTTGACAAAGTAGTAGGTCTGGATTCATAACATAGGGAAATTCTACCGCCCGGTCATCGGGAAGAAGGAGTGTTTATATGAGACGCTGGGAGACTTACCTCTTCATCACCGCACTCGTAGCGGGACTTACTGGGGCTCCACTCGCCTGGGGACAACAAGTAATGCCAAAACCCACAGTACCTGCAATGCCTACTGCCCCAACACCATCGCCTCAAGCAGTGAATGCACCTGTGGCTGCACTCACAACGGGAGCGAAAGTTAATGTCAACGTTGCTGACGAAGCCGGATTAATGTCAGTCAAAGGAATCGGAAAAGCAAAAGCAAAGGCGATCATCGAATATCGACAGAAGAACGGTCCCTTCAAATCGATCGACGACCTGACAAAAGTTAAAGGGATCAAAGGAAAGACCCTAGAGAAATTCAAGGACCGGCTCACAGTCGGATAGCTGCTTGTGACAGAAAAGAAAAAAGGAGACCTTGATGGTCTCCTTTTTTTCGTTGCGACTCAACAAACCACAACCGATCGTGCCTTTGTCGGCTCTTCTACTGTTACTTTATAGCGTTGAGTAGCTCGTATTCCATAGACGATTCCTAGTTCTCGTAAAGACGGAAGCATCTTCCGTGTAACCTCGCGCATGCGAGGTGTTGGCAAACTCGCGCAATCAGTGAGGAACTGGGTGTGAATCCAAATTCTTCTCGTCCAAGGATCTTCATACGAATAGACACGAGTGACCGGTGTCCTGTGGTGATCTACTTCGCGGCTGTCTTCTGATCACATTCTGCTCGACATTGTTTTGAGTACTCATCGGCACGCGTGTTGCACGTGCTCATTTGATCAAATTTCTGTTCGCTCGCAAGTTTATCGCTGCACTCTTTGAACATCTTTTCTGATGCGGTTTTACACTCATTCCGACACGCCGTTAAGGCATCAGGCGCTGGCGGTTTCGGTGGTTCTTTTTTCTGTTCACATCCAGCCACCTCTAGGAGTCCAGCCGTAAGCATCACTCCTACTATCACCTTCCAATTCCTCATTATTCTCCTCCTCATATCGCTAGACTATCTTACCACATTGCTCATGGTAGGCTGTAGTTTCTTTTGTCCTCAATAGCATTGTCACTTGCGCACGAAAAGACAGGCGTGGTAACACTCTCTCGCAAGTGAGCGTCCTCCCTTCTTTCTCAGCCGGAACGCTCGAGTATCCTCAATGGAAACGCTGCCAATAGAATCAGTACTGGAAACCAAACTGCCGCTCTTACCCGTAAGTCCTGGCGTTTATCTTTTCCGCGACAAAGCAGGTGACGTCATTTACGTCGGGAAGGCGAAGAACTTGCGCGCACGGGTGCGCCAGTACGCTCGAGGCGGTGACGGTCGGGTACAGATTCGCTTCCTTCTTGCCCAACTTGTTGATGTCGAAGTGTTGATCACTAGTAGTGAAAAGGAAGCTCTATTACTGGAAAACACCCTCATTAAGCAACATTGGCCACGATATAATATACGTCTCAAAGACGATAAGTCGTACTGGCACATCAAAGTGACAACTCAAGACCCTTGGCCTCGCCTCTTTCTGACCCGTCACATTATCAAGGATGGGAGTAAGTACCTCGGGCCATTTCACGTGAGCACCGCAGTGCAAGAAACGTTAGAGATCATCCGGAAAACGTTTCCTCTTCGTACCTGTTCTGACACAATATTTCGTAATCGAACGCGGCCATGTTTAGAGTACCAAATCAAGCGGTGCCTTGGTCCGTGTACGCTTCCCGTTGATCAAGACGTGTATCAACAGCAGTTAAAGAATGCGTTGTTACTTCTGGAAGGAAAGAATACCGAGCTCCTCGATCAACTCGCGACGCGTATGCAGACTGCAGCTGAGTCTCTTCGTTTTGAAGAGGCGGCACAATTCCGGGACCAGATCCATGCCATCACCCAAACCGGCGAAAAACAACAGGTCGCTACTCCCCTCGGCAATGACCAAGACATTTTTGGCCTCTATCGTGAAGGCGGAGCAATTGAAGTTCAGGTCCTTTTTGTGCGCGCCGGTGCTCTGGTCGGCAATCAAGAATATAGCTTTGACGACAACGAATTTCCTGAAGAGGACGTGTTAGCCGAGTTGCTCAGTCAGTTTTACCAAGGAGACCGATTTATCCCGGACGAGATCCTTTTACCTGTCGAGTTGGAAGATGCAGAGGTACGAAGCGAGATCCTCCGCGAGTGCAAAGGAAAAAAGGTGTCGATTCTCTATCCCCAACGGGGGGACAAAGTCCGTATGCTCGAAATGGCATATGAGAACGCGCAGCAAAGTTACACAGAGAAGCGTCACAGTTCGGAACAGAAGGAGAAAACGCTCGACCAGCTTCGCCGTGCTCTCTATTTACGAAATGCACCGAAACGGATTGAGTGTTTCGATATTTCGAATATTCAGGGCGATCTTGCCGTTGGTTCGATGGTCGTCTTCGATGAAGCAGTGCCAGAAAAGAGCCGCTACCGCCGCTTTCGTATTAAAACAGTCGAAGGAGCAGATGACTTCGCCATGATGTACGAGGTACTGACACGTCGGTACCGTCGTGCCCTCGAAGAACACGATCTGCCCGACCTCTTAATGGTCGATGGAGGAAAAGGACAACTCAGCGTCGCTGTCGAGGTCTTTCGCGAACTCAATATTACCGAGGTTGATGTCATCGGTCTTGCCAAGATGCGGACCGAGCGTGATCCCTTCGCCGAGGAAGTTGCTCATTCAGCCGAACGTGTTTTCCTCCCTGGTCGGAAAAACCCGATTGTGTTGAGACCAAACTCCACTGCACTCTTTCTTCTTCAACGGGTACGGGATGAAGCCCATCGTTTTGCTATTACCTATCACCGACAGTTGAGAGCTAAAGAACGGTTGAGTTCACCGCTCGATAGCGTACCTGGCGTTGGCCCAGTCCGGCGTAAGGTACTCCTCCGGCACTTTGGCAGCATAAAACGGATTCACGCGGCAACGGTTGAGGAATTGCTTCAGGTCCCAGGGATGACGAGCGTCACAGCCGAGGCGGTCTACCATTGGAGCATGCAACGAACCAGGAGTAGTCAGGAATCACCACCCGCAGATGAACCATTGCAGAAATGATCGACCATTCTTCCTCCTCTCCTTCCTCTGCCTTACTCCCGAGCTTCCGCCACAGGCAACTGTTTCTGCTCGCCGGTGCGTGCCTCTGCGGCCAAATCAGTGCAACGTGGAACTGGTTCCACCTCTTTCCCTGGTGGACATTGGGACTGGCAGTACTGGCGATTTCGGTATGGTGGCTTTATGGTCGATACGCCATCTTCATCACTTGCTGTTCTCTCCTGATGTTCGCCGTTGCCCATGTTTCTCTCCAACATGTACTCCATCCGCGTTTTCCCACTCATCACCTTCACCAACTGCATCTCCCACAGGAAGTGACGGTAGAAGGATGGCTTTTCCGTGAACCCGAACGGTTTCCCCATCGCGGGCGCTTATACTTCGAAGCCCTCCGTTTGTGGAAGGATGGAATAGCTTCCCCAGCCACAGGGAAAATCTTGCTTACGGTCCGTTCTCTCTCAGGGCCGTGGCATTACGGTGACGTGCTACGAGTTTCCCTAAAACTTCGCGTCCCGCGGAATTTCCATACCCCTGGGAATTTTGATTATGAAAGTTATCTTGCCCGTCATGACATCTACCTCACCGCATTTCTCTGGGATGATCGGGGAATTGAGCAGATTGGTACAACAGGAAACCCCATTCAACATCAAATCGAGCATTGGCGTAGGAACCTCGGAACATTTTTCTCCACCCATCTTGATTCCCAAGAAGCCGCGGTTTTACGCGCCTTGATCCTGGGCGACGAAGGGCTTATCGAGAAAGATGTGCGCCAAGCGTTTGTGCGGGCTGGAGTTACACATGTCCTATCTATTTCCGGATTACATATCGCATTAGTTGCAGCCACAGCATACGGAGGCTGGTGGTGGGTATTGGGACGCAGCCGCTTGCTGCTCCTTGCTTTTATTATGCCCAAGCTTGCTTCAGTGCTGACACTCCTTCCAGTCCTGTTCTACGCCGCACTCGCCGGTGGAAATGTTGCCACCTGGCGTTCGGTGATTATGGTTTTCGCGTACTTGTTTGCACGTGTATGTGATCGCCAGGGAGATTTCTATCGCAGCCTTGCTCTGGCAGCGCTTATCATTTCCCTCGTCTGGCCAGGAGCTGCCCTCGATATTTCCTTTCAGCTTTCGTTTGTTTCTATTTTCAGCATCGTCCTTGGTACGGAACAACTTTCTTCCTGGTGGGAAAAGAGGAAGATACATCCGTTCTTCCTCCAGTCAGAGATGCGATCACGTATGCTTCGCTGGGGCATGACCTATGGAGCGGTATCCGTCTTTGCCATACTTGGGACCGCCCCGCTCACGGCCTTTCACTTTAATCAGATCTCTCTTGCTGGGGTTGTAGCGAATTTGATCGTCGTACCACTTCTCGGGAGCGCCGCCGTGATTCTTGGTCTGCTCACCGTAGTAGCCTTTTTCCTTGATGCTCGGATTGCCACGTTCCTCCTCTGGATCGCAGGACTCGTCACTTACACAGGAAACGAAATTGCCATTTGGTTCGCTGCGTTTCCTTATGCGTCGTTGCAGGTAGTGACTCCCAGTGAGTGTGAACTTGTTCTTCTGTACGGCCTTCTGCTATGCGCGTACTGTCGCTCATTATATCCTTCTCGGGCTTTCCAGGTCTTGGTGTCGGTGCTTCTGGCAGGGCTCCTCATCGACGCAACCATATGGATCTCGCACCGGTATTTTCACAACACCCTGCGCATCTCTTTTCTTGATGTCGGTCAGGGAGATGCCGCGGTGGTCGAACTCCCTGACGCACAAGTGATGGTCATTGACGGTGGGGGATTCGCAAGTGAGGATTTTGATACGGGGGAAGCAATCATTGCCCCATTTTTGTGGAGTCAGAAGATAGGACGAGTCGATGTCTTGGTCATGAGCCATCCACAGCTCGATCATTATGGCGGGCTTCTGTATATTGCCGAACGTTTCTCGCCACGTGAGCTATGGTTCAATGGCGAACAGGCGAATGGAGAGCGATTTACTAAGTTCATGAAGGTGATAAGACAAAAAGGTATCCAGCTCCGCACCCTCTGCCGTGAGGCAGCACCCCCTGCTCATCCCGAAGTTCTTGTCCAAATTCTCCATCCTCCATGTACCGATAACCGCCTTGATACGAACAATGCGTCACTTGTGCTGCGTCTCAGCTACGGGACGACTGATGTTCTTTTTACTGGAGATATAGAAGAGGAAGGGGAGATGGTATTGCTCTCTGCTGGAGGGGCTCTCCCAAGCGAGATTCTTAAAGTCCCCCATCACGGCAGTCGCACGTCCAGCTCGCTGGCTTTTGTCAATGCCACCGCTCCAACAGTTGCCATCGCTTCATTAGGAGCGGACAACCAATTTCACTTTCCAGCCCAGGAAGTCGTTCAGCGATACCAGAGACAAGGGAACCAATGGATGCAAACTGATCAAGTAGGGACAGTGACGGTTATCAGCGACGGACAGGAATATCATATCAGCACAGCGCGTCCACTTTCGCCGCACGGAAAAGTGGGGCCATAGTGGACGATTTAAGGAGGCAACAGCGCTTAAATCCGGTGCGCAGGGTTATCCTTCTTTCTTCTTGGATAACACGCGAGAGGGATCGTTCCGTAGAATAGCCTTTGCTACAGCAGCAGCAGCAATTTGATAGGTTCCTTGTAGGATTTGTTCGCGAATACGGGCGATTTTTTCTGTTCGCAAAGAGCCTCTCGTTTCTGTAGAAGGCGCACGAGGTTCTTCAGACCCAACGGGTAAATTTCGAGTAGGCTGGTTATTCGCTCTCCATCGCTCTTCTCGTGCCACCGTCTCTCCCCTACAGAGGATAGGCTCTCCTCGTTTCCACTGTTCCACTTCCAACGGTAGCCGAGATCATGCCATCAACCACTTCGTATGGGAAGACCGTTTCTGCTGACCATCTTTACTTTACGTACCTCACCTTACGCAGTGGTGCCGCATTTTGTGGACGATTGAAAGCCAGGATCACAACATATTGGGCTACCAGGCATCGAATCGCGTAAGGTGAGGTACGTACTATTATCGGCAGGTCGCACAAAGCTTGAGGAGATCAGATTCTCTTATTTAACAATCTACGACTCTTTTCTGGCAACAGCGCTAGGGACAAAAGGACAGCGGCGAGAGATCCTAACCAGCAGTCGTACGTGTCAGAACCGTGCTGGTTAGGCGACAACAATAGACACAATCAGGGGGCGATAGGGCACAGAGAGTCAGAACCTACGCGGCACGGAGGAGACTGCCCAGGAGCGTACTCCGCCGTACTCCAAGAACAGGCTTTTCTTCTTTTGCACCAAGCGCATTTTGTAAACGTGTTACTGCTTGCGTATGGATTTGACAGATACGACCTTCTGTTAAACCAAGAATTTCACCAATCTCTCTGAGAGTGAGTTCTTCATGATAATACAACGTCACAACAAGACGCTCGCGCTCTGGGAGTGTCTCAATTGCTACCGTCAATTTTTCCACCAGCTCTTTTCCCTCAACAGAAGTAAAGGGATCTTGGAAAGAACGGGTCCCAAATTCTTCTTGTGTTTTTCTCCATTCCTCTTCCGAAGCGGGGGTTAAATCCTCCAGACTGAGGAGTGTGGCTTCGCTCACTTTCTGATCGACACGATAGTACTCTGTTAACGGGACCCCGAGTTCTGAAGCCATTTCTTCTGGCAACGCTTCTCGTCCTAAACGACCAGCAAGACGCGTACGGGCGACGGCCATTTTTCGTCCCCACGCCCGCACAGACCGACTCACCCAGTCGAGTGAGCGTAGGTACTCCATGATTTCTCCCTGGATCCGGTAACGTGCGTATGTCTGGAACGCTACACCGCGCCGTTCGTCATAGCGTTGGAGGGCTTCAAGAAGTCCCACAATACCAGAGTGGATCAGGGATCCTAGATCAACCCCTGGGGGAAGGCGACGATGGATACGCTCAGCAACAAGACGAACAAGCGGCATATGCGCTTCAAGCATTTCATCGCGGGTCTTCTGGTCTGTCGATTGACTCACTAAATTCGGTTCTAGCTTTTCAACTGGCGTAGTTTTGTTATTGCCTTTCTCTCGCTGCTGCTCTTTCTCCTTACCCTGAGGCGCTCGACTTGCACGCAATTTCTTGTTCTCCAAGAGTAGGACTTTGCCTTTGCCGGTAGCGGTTTTTCCAGATTTCGCGGCTACAAGTGCCATCCCCAAATACCCCCGTTCTCTATATAATTTTTATCGTTTTGGTTTCGGACCTTATGCGGGAAGACAAAGTGGCATGGAGCAAGGGGCGTGCCACTAAACTTTTACTTTAAGTTTTCAGTGAAATATCCGGATGAACAGACATTTTCTCCATATATCGACCAATTTACACAAAAGGCTTAGTGATAAAAAAATAACATTGCCCTTAAGTCCAATCGTCAATAGGTAGAAAAACCTTAGAGAAACCGAGGAGATATACTAACGGCGAAAAAATGTCGGTTCTTACCAATGAGAAAGGTACTGCTCATCTCACTCCTTTGCTCCGCACTTACTCCCGCCTTCGTTAACCAGGTTGAGCCGCAGTACCGACCGTTGGCCGTCTTTTTGATCATCGGTTTTAGCTCACAATCCCTTAGAAAAGTAAGCCTCAGTCATTCTCCCACCCACAAGATGTGGTTGGGGAAAAGGCATCTGATGACAATAGGTAGAATTCTCCGTACAGACAGTACAGTTATGTGGGTGAAGTGCCGAAGAAAGTAACGATACTGTCCACGAGGAGAGAAACGTGCGGGGGTATGATCAATTCGCCATTGAATCATCACTAAAAGTTACTTATTTCTCAAGTAGCCACACTTTTTCCGTCACCATTGTGGCGTGGCCTATTTTTCTATGCACATTAGGACCTTGACGGATGCTTACGGTCTGTGAGACCTTTTTGGTAGGGGAACAGCCGCGTCATCATCTTGTGAGTTTTTTGTAACGATTAGTGAATAACCTTGTCGCTCTAGAGGGGGCCGCCGCTTTGACTGGGGCAAAACACCTATGGTAGGCTGTTACAATATTACTGATATGAGACTTTCCACGGAGAAAAACCAGGGCACTGTCCTGATGGCATATGATACCGCCCCCTTTTTCACGCTCGGAAATCAGCGCCTTTTCCTAGAACACTAGCCGACCACAGTTGAAAGCTGATTATTTATGGGTATGCCAGCTATGGTTCCTCCTCCCCTCTTCATTGGTGACCATCCGTTAATGCAGAAGATTTACGCCATGGTTCATCGAGTCGCAACGACCGATGCAACGGTACTGATCACTGGAGAAAGCGGAACGGGGAAAGAACTAGTAGCTCGCTCTATTCATAATTTAGGCACGCGCGCAACACACCCGTTTGTGGCGATTAATTGTGCGGCCCTTCCCGAAGAGTTACTTGAAAGTGAACTCTTCGGTCACGTCCGTGGAGCATTTACCGGAGCACTTTCCTCCCGGGTTGGCATGTTTCAACTTGCTGATGGCGGAACGATTTTTCTCGATGAAATTGGCGAGATGGCGGGCAGCCTCCAAGCCAAATTGCTCCGCGTGCTCCAAGGCAAAGAAGTGAGACCTGTCGGAGCCGATCGCGTTACTGCAATCAATGTCCGCGTGGTTGCAGCAACCAATAAAGATCTTACACGGGAAGTTCAGAGAGGAATGTTCCGTGAAGACCTCTTCTATCGGCTTCAAGTAATTCCTGTACATCTTCCACCGTTACGAGCCCGTCGATCCGATATTCCACTTTTAGTGAACTTTTTCTTAGAAAAAACCAGCCATAAATATAGCAACTCATTGCGGATATCAGACGAAGCAATGGTTTATTTGTGGGAATACGACTGGCCCGGCAATGTGAGAGAACTAGAAAACCTCGTGGAACGCATGGTTATTCTGAGTGAAACAGGATGTCTTGCACCGGAGGACCTCCCTCCACATGTCCGCTCTTTTATTTCGGAGAAAAAGCTCCCCCATCCAGACTTCAACGATGGTGAGGTCAACCTCCGTGAAGTCCTTGAGCAGTTCGAGGGCCGCCTTATTGATGAGGCCTTGCGACGAACCAATGGCAATAAAACGGCGGCGGCACAGATGCTTGGCTTGAAACGTACGACATTAGTTGCCAAACTACGACGAAAGAGAAACGGGGCAGTGTTGCTTCCTACTGCGGATGACAGTAGCGCCGCCCTTGCGCCATAGGAGATCTTGACGATGACCATAGATAGAGCACAGCCTCCCTCCACTCCCCTGGCCACTGTGCTTGTTGTAGATGACAATGAAGATGCGGTTGATATTATTGCCCGTCTTCTTTCCCAGCACGGAATGACCGCAGTGCGTGCGTATAGCGGGCAGGAGTGTCTCACTATTGTCCGCAGTCGCGCCATAGATGTGATCGTCCTTGATGTCATGATGCCCGGTATGGATGGTCTCGAGGTCTGTCAACACTTGAAGCAAGTCGTGCCTGCCCCTCCTATTATCTTACTCACAGCGAAAGACGATATGGCAACCAGAGCCGCAGGCATGTCTCTCGGAGTGAGTGAGTTTGTCGTAAAGCCGGTCAACAACCGCGACCTCATCGCCAGGATCAAAACCCAGATCAGCACCCGCCGATGGGAACGCGAAATCGATCAGACTTCCGCAGCTATTGATCTTTCAAAAAAGTCGGAAAGCTAGCGCACCCTGAGGAGAACCCGCAAAATGCGGGGAAGCAAGCCAACAGAGATTAGCGTGACAGGAGTTTCGCCGTTCTTGCTGTCTTCCTCATTGATTGCTGCTGTCCCCTCTGACACAATACCCTCTTTCACGAGGATGACATGAAAATTCCCGCAGTCAGAGGATTCCGAGATATTCTGCCCGAGGAGAGCGCATTGTGGCAGGTGCTTGAGTCACAGGCGCGAACTTCTTTCGCAGCCTACGGATTCTCAGAGATTATCGTTCCAGTCATTGAAAAGACTGAGCTATTTGCGCGCGCTATCGGAGAAACCACAGACATCGTTGAAAAAGAGATGTACACATTTACCGATCGCGATGAATCCTCCCTTACGCTCAGGCCCGAGGGAACAGCCTCAGTAATTCGCGCGTACATTGAACAGAGTTTGTACCACAAAGAGCCCGTTTCCAAGCTCTTCTATACCGGGCCGATGTTTCGTCGTGAGCGACCCCAGAAAGGTCGCTATCGCCAGTTTCACCAAATTGGGGCTGAAATTTTAGGACGTGATGATGCCCTCATTGACGCTGAATTGCTGCTGATGTTGAACGATCTCTTCAAGTCGCTGCAGCTTGAGGTTTCGGTCGATATTAATTCTCTTGGGTGTCCGACCTGCCGTCCTCGTTTCCGAGAAAGCCTTCAAGCCTTTGGCGAGAGCAAATTGGCACAGCTCTGTGGCAATTGTCACAATCGCTTGCACCGCAACCCCCTCCGCATTCTTGATTGCAAAGAACCGGGGTGCCGCCAAGTGACAGTCGATGCGCCAGTGCTCACAGATTTTCTGTGCGACCTGTGTCGCCAGCATTTTGTTCAGGTCCAATCATATTTACGACAAGAAAACGTCGCGATTATTGTCAATCCACGTCTTGTGCGGGGATTGGACTATTACTGTCGGACTTCGTTTGAAATCATCGCGCATGGCCTTGGCTCACAGAATGCGGTCTGTGGTGGCGGTCGTTATGATGGCTTAGTCGAACAGCTCGGAGGTCCCGCTGTCCCTGGCATCGGCTTCGCCATAGGGGTGGAACGACTCGTTATGCTCTTGCAAGCTCAGGAGCGGCACATTTCAACCGCACCCGACGTATTCATCGCACCCTTAGGCCAAGCGGCAGAAGGGCAAGCCTTTTCTCTCGCACGACGGTTGCGACAAGAGGGGTACCGCGTCGAACTTGAAAGTGGCAGCCGTGGTCTCAAGGCGCAAATGCGCCGGGCAGATAAACTCGATGCTCGTCACGTTCTCATCCTTGGAGAGAACGAGCTGAATGCCGGTAAAGGGACAGTCCGGGATATGCAGACGAAAGCGGATCGTCCCATGACTGTCGATCTCTCCCTTCCCGCGCAAGCGATGATCGACGTAATTCGGAACGTGAATAATTAGGCTATCAGCCTCCAGCTGTCACGCTCGTGTTCTCAGCACAGAAGACATGCTCTCGAGTGTGACAGCAAATCTTTCGCGGCTGATTACTGCATACTGAAAGCTGAGGACTTTTTCTGTGGAATCGTTAGGAAGTTGGCAACGAAGCTATTATTGTGGAGAACCTCGTCCAGCCCACGTTGGACAGGAATTGATTGTGATGGGATGGGTGCAAGCACGACGGGATCATGGGGGAGTGACGTTTATCGATCTCCGCGATCGCTCGGGGCTTGTCCAAGTTGTGTGTAATCCGCAAGTCAGTGCGGCTGCGCACGAAACCGCCAAAGATATCCGCACCGAGTATGTATTGGCTGTTCGCGGTCAACTCTCCCAACGTCCAGCGGATACGACGAATCCGAACTTGCCGACGGGGGCAGTGGAGTTGATAGCAGATGAAGTCCGAGTTCTGAACACCGCACGGACGACTCCGTTCCCGATTGAAGACGAGACCGATCCGGCAGAAAATACCCGCCTCCGTCACCGCTACCTCGACCTGCGCCGCCCAAAGATGTTCGGGAATTTGTACCTTCGTCACCGCCTGGCGAAAATCGTACGTGATTACCTTGACGGGCAAGGCTTTTTAGAAGTAGAGACGCCGTTCCTCACTCGCAGTACACCGGAAGGCGCACGCGATTATCTCGTGCCAAGCCGAGTCAACCCTGGCGCTTTCTATGCCTTACCGCAATCGCCACAACTATTTAAGCAACTCCTCATGGTTGCAGGGCTCGACAAGTACTTTCAGATTGTCCGCTGCTTCCGTGACGAAGACCTGCGTGCTGATCGTCAACCGGAGTTTACGCAAATCGACGTTGAGATGTCCTTCGTCCAACCAGCAGACATTTTTCGCCTTACCGAAGGAATGATCACGAGAGTGTGTCGGGAAATAAAAGACATCGAAGTGCTAACCCCGTTTCCACGCATATCCTACACTGAGGCGATGTCCCGCTTTGGCAATGACAAACCAGATATTCGTTTCGGCTTGGAACTCCAAGAGGCCACTGAATTGTTCCGAGCGACCGACATTCAAGTCTTCAAAGATGTTATTACCAAGGGCGGCATCATTCGCAGTATCATTGTGCCGAATGCTCCGTTTTCACGCAAAGAGATTGACGATTTACTGCCACTGGCAGTCAGCTTTGGCGCAAAAGGGCTGGCCTGGTTCCGGGTGACTGAATCTGGCTGGCAGTCTCCGTTGGCAAAAAACGTCAACGATGAACAGAAAGAAAAAATTGCTGCAACTTTGGGATTGAAAACAGGAGATCTCGTACTCTTAGTTGCAGATAAGGAAAAAACTGTCTGTGACGTTCTTTCTCGTCTTCGCCTATCGCTTGGCGAGAAACTCGGACTTATTCCGAAAGACGAGTTCCGTTTTCTATGGGTGACGGACTTTCCGCTCCTCGAATACGACGCAGAAGCGAAACGCTATGTCGCGATGCATCACCCCTTCACTTCCCCACGAGAGGAAGATATTGCGCTGCTAGAGTCCAACCCAGGACAGGCACATGCGCTCGCCTATGACCTCGTCCTAAACGGCGTAGAACTTGGCGGTGGTAGCATTCGTAACCACCGTACTGAGGTGCAACAAAAAGTGTTCGCTGCGCTTGGTATCGGCGAAAGTGAGGCCCAAGAGAAATTTGGCTTCCTCATGGAAGCGCTGTCGTACGGTGCTCCGCCACATGGGGGAATTGCGTTTGGCTTTGACCGTATGGCCATGTTGTTCGCTGGGGCTGATTCACTGCGTGAGGTGATCGCATTTCCTAAGACGGCCAAGGCTGTGTGCCTCATGACCCAAGCTCCAAGCACGGTTGACGCCAAGCAGCTCCGGGAGCTGAGCATTAAGGTTGACCTTTAGCGTCTAAGCGTCTTCGAGTCTGGGCGTCTAGGAGTCTGAGAGTCCAGGAATCTGGAGCCAAAAAATGCAAATCTTTCCTTTTGAATCTTTGAGACTCCCAGACTCTTAGACTCTGGACTCTCTTCGTGCTTCTTTCCTCGCCTTTTTCCCGAGATACCCGCCGTGATGAAACTTGGCGTAGTCGGCTTTGGTAAATTGTTTCTTCTCCATCAACACAACAGCAAGGGCGTCAGCAAGGGCGAGCATAGCCGTCGTACTCACTGTGGGTGTGAGGCCAAGTGGGCACGCTTCTTTGACAGCACCGATACAGAGGACCACGTCACTCTGATGGGCAATCGGCGAATTCCGGTGGCCGGTAATGGCGATCAACTGCATCCCATTGAGCTTCTTCGCTCTCGCGATCGTCTCTAGTACCTCTCGTGTTTTTCCACTGTTAGAGAAAGTAATCAGCACATCGTGCTTGGTGACGAGTCCCAAATCACCATGAGCCGCCTCGCCTGGATGCAGGAAACACGCAGGTGTTCCAGTCGAGGAGAGTGTCGTCGCCAGTTTTTGCGCAATAATACCGACTTTCCCCATCCCTGAGGTGATCACTTTTCCTTTGCAACGCTTGAGTATGTGCACTGCACGAAGAAAGTGGTCATCTAGGGCAATGGAGCGGATTGCGTCTGCTTCTGCTTCAAGCACAGCTCGCGCCCGATCGAGTGCGTGCGTAGCCTCTGTACGTCCATTTTTGTTCACCATCCTCTGGTCCCTAACCCCGATCCTTACTTTTGCCAACGCGCCATGCGCCCACGTGCAGCAGCTTTTCCGCCGCGACGACCAGTCGCACTTTGCGAGGTCCCTCCAGCACGTACCGTTGCTGGGTTATCTGGTTTCACAGAGACGACCGGCACAGCCACACTTATCCCAGAATCAAGGCCGAGGCTCCGTTGTTCCAACGCTTGCAGGCGGTCACGTAAGAGCGCGGCTTGCTCAAATTCTAAAGCCGCCGCCGCTTGTTTCATCTCCCGGCGAGTCTGCTCAATCCGTACCGCCAATTCTTGCGCCGAGAGGTATTCTTCTGGCGCTTCTGCTGCCATCGGAATATCGCTGTAATCAGAGTCGTACACCTTCACCAGTGGTGAGAAAATCGCCTTACGAATACTCTGCGGGGTAATGTTATGCTCTTCATTGTAGGCTGACTGAATACGGCGGCGACGTGCAGTTTCACCGATTGCACGCTGCATCGAGTCAGTCATTTTGTCCGCATACATGATGACCGTTCCCTTTATGTGACGTGCAGCTCGACCAATAGTCTGAATCAGGGAACGCTCTGAACGCAGATACCCTTCCTTGTCGGCATCGAGAATCGCGACCAATGAGACCTCAGGGAGATCGAGACCTTCGCGTAAGAGGTTGATGCCGATCAAAACATCGAACGTCCCACGCCGTAGCTCACGAAGAATTTCCACGCGCTCAAGGGTATCAATGTCCGAATGCAGATAGCGCACCTTAATGCCGAGATCTTGGTAATACTCGGACAAATCTTCAGCCAGCCGTTTCGTCAGGGTCGTGACTAATACGCGCTCGCCATCAACAACACGGAGCCGAATCTCTTCGAGTAAATCATCGACCTGGGCTTTGGCCGGACGGACGATCACTTCTGGATCAATAAGGCCGGTCGGACGAATCAACTGTTCAACAATTTGTCCCTCACTTTGCTTGCGTTCATAGTCACCAGGTGTAGCCGAGACGTAGACCACTTGCTGTGCCATGCGTTCGAATTCACTAAAATTGAGCGGTCGATTATCGAGCGCGGACGGCAAACGAAAGCCGTATTCAACCAGCGTCATCTTCCGTGTGCGATCGCCACGGTACATACCACCAATCTGCGACACGGAGATGTGGCTCTCATCAATGAAGAGTACGTAGTCCTTGGGAAAGTAATTGAGGAGCGTAAACGGGGGATCTCCTGGAGTACGTCCGTCGAGGTGGCGTGAGTAATTTTCAATTCCAGGACAAAAACCCATCTCTTCAAGCAAAGCGAGGTCGTAGAGGGTACGTTGCTCGATACGTTGGGCTTCAAGCAGTTTGTGTTCAGCTTGTAACTGCGGGAGACGTTCGTTAAGCTCCTCACGGATTGTCCGAACTGCTTTCTTCATGCGGTCAGAAGTGGTGACGTAATGGCTCGCAGGATAGAGGGCGATTTTATCGAGTCGCCGAAGGACTTTTCCACGCAGCGGATCGATCTCAGCAATTTTATCCAGGGTGTCACCAAAAAACTCAAAGCGCAGGGCCTTCGACTCTTCGTACGCAGGGAAGACTTCAACGACATCGCCACGCACACGAAACGTCCCGCGGTGGAAATCCATGTCGTTGCGCTGGTACTGAATGTTCACCAATTTTCGCAGTAGCGCATCGCGTTCGACTTGAGAATTCTCTTCCGCAAACAAGATGAGATCAAAATACGACTCCGGCGAACCGAGACCATAGATACACGAGACACTGGCGACGATGATCGTATCACGTCGCTCTAACAGCGCCTTTGTGGCGG
>JAYVFX010000449.1:0-2517 GCA_043772795.1 Deltaproteobacteria bacterium | reverse complement strand
GAGGGATTTTCCTTCCGGTTCACGAGAGAAACTCGGTCGTTGGGTTGGCGTTGCCGAACATCAAGGCGATGCGCTCACGTACCTGGTCTTGGATGACATATCCGAGAAAGTAGTTGTGCGGTCGAACGTGCGCTCGGCGCTTGATCCAAACAACCCAAATTTGCGAGCAGAAACTCCCACAGCAGGTCCAAGTCCTGTCTTTGGGGAGGTATTACCTAGTGGCAAATCGATTCTGCTGTCTGCTTCAGAAATTCCAGCAGGTAGCGACCCACCACTGTTCGTTAAAAGATCAGACCTTAGACTGCCCAAGTTTACACCTGAGGAGTTATTAGGGTTAACGTTCATCCGACAGACGGAGGACGGACAAAAAGTGAGAGCGAAAATAGTCCGACAGATTATCACGCTCGAAGATCAGGCCCATGAGAAACTCAAATTTCTCGTCGAGCTGGGCGAGTCGCAGTTTGATGAGCTCATTTCTTATAATGAACTTTGCGAAATTGTGGAAAAACAACATGAAGAGGAAGCTGATGGCACGACTTCGTGGACGTACAAGTCCATTCTCGCGCATCAAGGCCCACTCAAACCGAATCACCCTGAGTACAAAGGATCGAAGTATAACGTCCTTGTGCAATGGGAAGACAATACGGAGACGTACGAGCCAGTAGACATCGTTCGCAAGGACGACGGCATAACACTCGCTCAGTATGCGCTGGTTAACGATCTTCTGGATACAGATGGTTGGAAATCTTTGAAGCGCTTAGCTAAGAACCGTAAGAAACTACAGCGAATGATACGTCAATCTAAGCTGTCGGCAAATCGGTACCGTTCTCGAGGTCCTACTTGGATGTTCGGGGTACAGGTTCCGCGAGATGATAATGAAGCGGACCGTCTAGACATAGCTAATGGTAACCTTAAATGGGCCGAGGCTAGAAAGACGGAACTCGATCAACTCAATGAATACAGCGTCTTTCGTGATGAAGGATTAGGCGACACAAAGCCAGCTGGGTTCAAGAAAATCAATATTCGCATGATATATTCTGTGAAGCACGACCTGCGGCACAAGGCGAGACTTGTGGCTGGCGGTCATCTAACGGATCGATCAGAGGAAAGCAATTACTCTGGTGTGGTATCTTTGCGTAGCCTGAGAATCCTGTTAATGGTCTCAGAGCTTAACGATATGAAAACGAAAGTTGCTGATATCGGCAACGCGTACCTCGAAGCGTATCCCAAAGAAAAGGTGTACATCGTGGCTAGTGGAATCTTTGGCGGACTGGCTGGTCATACGCTAATTATAGAAAAGGCGTTATACGGCTTACGAAGTTCTGGCGCTAGATTTCATGACAGACTAGCGGACACGTTACGCGATATGGGTTACATTCCCTGTAAAGCGGATCCCGACGTGTGGTTGAAAGATTGCGGGACGCACTACGAGTATGTGTGCGTTTACGTTGACGACCTGATGGTAATGGGTAAGGACCCGGATGAGTTCTTTAAAGTCCTCACCGAGATCTACCGATACAAACTAAAGGGAGTCGGCGATCCTGCTTATCACCTTGGAGGCGATTTCTTCCGTGACGAAGACGGCACCCTTGCATGGGGAGCTCGAAGTTATGTGGAGAAGATGCTACGGAACTCTGAGATCATGTTCGGTAGCAAGCCAAAGGTTTATGCATCACCCGTGGATAGTGGTGATCACCCGGAAATTGACGTCACCGAACTTCTCGATGACGTAGGCATAGCTCAGTACCAGTCACTGATCGGCGCTCTGCAATGGGCCATCACACTGGGACGGTTTGAACTTCTTGTTGGAGTTACAACGCTATCGTCCTTTCGGGTAGCTCCGCGTGTTGGTCACCTGGAGCGGTTAAAGCGCATGTACGGGTATCTTCGAAAGAGACCTGATGCTGCAATTCGGTTCCGTACTGGTATTCCCAACAATGAACGGAGCGCTACGCCGGTCGTGTATGACTGGACTCAGACGGTCTACGGACGGATCGCTGAGGAAATTCCTCCCGACATGCCTGTACCCAAGGGGAAGGCAGTCCGGATAACAACATACGAAGATGCGAACTTAATGTCTTGTCTTCTAACGGGACGGTCAGTAACTGGAATCTTACACTTACTGAACCAGACGCCTATTCACTGGTTTTCGAAGAAACAGGGATCAGTGGAGACGGCGACTTATGGATCTGAATTCGTGGCGGCGAAGACTGCTACGGAGCAGATCATGGATTTGAAATACACGGTTCGAATGATGGGAATTCCACTCGACGGACCGGCTTGGATGTTCGGTGACAACCAGAGCGTTATCATCTCATCGAATATACCGCACTCGTCGTTGAACAAGCGACACAATGCCCTCGCGTATCATAGAGTTCGTGAAGCAATAGCTGCAAACGTGATGTACTTTATGAAGGTGTCGGGCAAGGTCAACGTTAGTGATATCTTCACCAAGTTTCTTGCTTGGGCTGATTTCTGGCCGTTGGTACAACCGCTCTTGTTTTGGAAGGGCGAAAC